>JAZNJG010000032.1:0-7091 GCA_045577945.1 Bacilli bacterium
AATTAACGCCTTAGGAGAGTACATAACACTTGGTAATATTAGTAATAACTAATCAAACCATGGCTCGCTGAGTAAGGAATAGAACTTATACAAAGTAAAATTACAAGTTTTATAGAGTTTTATAGGTTTCTAGAAACGGAATAAACTCTTAATCAAACGATTAAGGGTTTTTATATTATAAAATGTTAATATTATTCTTTAAAATAATTATAAAATATGTTATAATATATTAAAATAGGGAGGACTAAACTATATGAAGAAAATATATAATGTCGTATTAATAATGATCTTAACTTTATTCACCGTGTTTACTTTTAAAGTTAATGCAGAACAAGCAAAAATACCTTCTACAACAGGAGATTATATTACTTATAGAGGGTCAAGTGAATATGTTTATATAAACAGTGAGTATGTTGCTCAAAATGAATTTCGTGCAGTGTGGGTAAGCCCACTTGTAGGGGATATAAGCTATTATAATGATAAAGCAAGTTACCAAAAAGAGATAATTAGTGTTTTAGATAATATGGAATTTTATAATTTAAATGTTATGATTTTCCATATAAGAATCATGAACGATGCATTTTATGAATCTAGTTATAATAACTGGTCTGTATATTATAATACTAATCCTGACTGGGAAGCAATTCCATGGATTATAGAAGAATGTCATAAGAGAGGAATTGAATTCCATGCATGGATGAATCCATATCGTGTAGCTAATGGTACTCATAATTTAACTGAATTATCAAAGAAATTTCCGAAATCTAATATGGCAAGTAATCCAGATAACCTTTTACAAGGTACAAATAGTGTTATTCTAAATCCAGGTATTCCTGAAATTAGAAATTGGTTAGTTAGTGTTTGTATGGAAGTTGTAAGAAAATTTGATGTTGATGCTATTCATTTCGATGATTATTTTTATGATCATAAAGTTGATGATTCAGCAACAAGAAGTAAATACAATACAGAAGGACTTAGCCTAGGAGATTTTAGACGTAAACAAGTTGATGACTTTATTGAAGATTTATCTAAATCAATAAGAAGATATAATAAAGAAAATAATAAATGCGTTCAATTAGGTATTTCTCCTTCAGGAGTTTATCGTAGTGGTAATGGAATTGTTACATATGACTCTCAAGGAAATGCGATTACTAATGGTTCTAATAGTGGAACTTCATTTATTCACTATGATGATTACTTATATTCTGATACATTAAAATGGATAAATGAAGAATGGATTGATTATATTTTACCTCAAGCATATTGGGCAATCGAGCACAGTTTATGTCCTTACGCTGACTTAATGAAATGGTGGAGTGAAGTAGCTAAGTATAAAAAAGTTAATGTTTATGCTGGTTTAGGATTATATCAACAAGATAGTAGTTCCTCTTCATCATGGTATACTAATGAATTAGAATGTTATAATCAAATTATGATAGCAAATACATTAGAAAATGTTCAAGGTGTCTCTTTCTTTGCATATAAAAATGTTAAGAATGCGGTAATAAACACTGATAGAATGAAGAATGTAAAAGATATTTGGAAACGAGAAGCAATATTACCAGAAATACAAAATGCAGATCATGTAGATCCTGGTAAAGTTGAAAACTTAGCAGTATATAAGAATGAAGCTGGATATAATATTAAGTTTAAAGAAAATGATTTAGCAAAATTCTATGTAATATATCGTAGTACAAAACCACTTACTTACTCACCTGAAGAAGTAGTAGATGTAATTGGTGCTTTAAAAGATGAAAACGGATTAATTGAATACACTGATGCAGTTGTGAAATCTTCAACAAAATATTATTATGGTGTAAGAGCTCAATCAAATACTCTTACATTAGGAGAAGGAACTAGTTGTTATACTGGTGATGCTACTGAAGGAAAATTATCATATTTGGGAGATCTAAATCTTCAATTTCCAAGTGGTGTTATCTCAGGATCTAAAATTAGTATTGCTTTTGAAAAGATTCATTATCAATTAGGAAACGAGATAACTTACGAAATAACTTATTCATTTGATGAAGGAGCAGAAAAAACTGTAAAACAATTCTCCTATGCAAATGGTAATAATTATATTGATGTTAACGTTCCTAAAGATGCGAAAAAGATGAATGTTAAATTAACTGCTAAAAATAATATCGGTTTATCAGAATATGCTGTTACAATGGATGTAATTGAAAGCTTGGCTAATATTAATGGATTCACAATTTTAGGAGATATTTATTGTGGGAAAGATGCCACATTTGTATGGCATAACCAAAATATTGAAGGAAGCAAATATTATGTTCAAAGTTCTACTGATAGATTTAATTGGCAAACAATTAAAGAAATAGATGAAGAAATTGAAGGATTAAATTATCGACAAGTATTACCATTATTACCAAATACAGGTAATCAATATTACCGTGTAATAATTGAGAAAGATGGAATATTTGGATATTCAGAAGTCTTAGAGTTTAAAGTTTATGAAGATCTAGGTGGATTTAAAAATTTACTAATAAACGGCAATGAAAGAAAAGACACATACTATGTAAATGAAGGTGATGAATTCACGATTAGTTGGGACAAGCGAGAAAATAATGGAGTTATGTCAACAGATATGATTATGTACTCATATGATCAAAAGAATTGGTTAAAACTAAGCCTATATAGTCGTCCTCAAACTAATATAACTGATACTTCTTGTGAATATATTATTCCTATTGCAGATACTGCATTTAAAGTATATTTCAAAATTATCTCAACAATTGGTGATATGAAATACGAGGAAAAGCCAATTGAATTGTATGTAACTAAATCATTTATTTTCTATGATGAAGTTTCTACTTTTGTTTATGATGAACAAAAAGAATTTTTAGAAAGTATGGGATTATTTAAATAAGAAAAATAATAAGTAAAGGGTATTCAAATGAAAAGAATAAATAAAATTTGCATATTAGTCTTATTGTTATTTTTATCTTCATTTGTGATGACAAATGCAGCTACAGGTAACTTATATGTAAATGGAAAAAAAATAACTTATAGTGATGGTTCAGATGTTTTAATAAACACTGAGTTTGTTACTAAAGGTACAGAATTTAGAGGAGTATGGGTTAGTCCACTAACAGGTGACATAACAGGATATTCTACGCAAGCACAATACAAGCGCCAAATCATTGATGTATTAGAAACAATGGAAGCGTATAATTTTAATGCAATGTTATTCCATGTTCGTATAATGAATGATGCTTTGTATGAATCTAAATATAATTCGTGGTCTAGTTATTATAATACTAATCCGAATTGGGATGCTTTACCTTGGATTATTGAAGAATGTCACAAAAGAGGAATCGAGTTCCATGCATGGATGAATCCATATCGTGTAACCACAAATGTTTCAAAAAGTTTAGAAGAAATTGCCAAGGAACATAAATCATCAAATGCAGCTTATCATCCTGAAAATTTATTGAAGGGAAGTAGTTGTGTAATTCTTGATCCAGGTAATCCAAGTGTAAGAAATTTCTTGGTTAATACTTGTATGGAACTTGTTGAGAAATATGATGTCGATGCAATTCATTTTGATGATTATTTCTACACAAAGGGAATTGATGATACAAATTCATATTTGCAATATAATCCAAATGGTTTGAGTATTGCTAATTGGCGTAGAGAACAAATTGATTTATTTATTGAGGATTTATCAAAAAATCTAAAAATA
Source organism: Bacilli bacterium (assembly GCA_045577945.1). Lineage (GTDB taxonomy): Bacteria > Bacillota_I > Bacilli_A > ML615J-28 > CAG-698 > CAG-698. Next base: position 3,704 of record JAZNJG010000032.1, read on the forward strand.
TATAATAATCAAAATAATAGAAGAGTTCAACTTGGAATTTCTCCAACAGGAGTATATCGTAATGGAAATGGTGAAGTTACTTATAGTGATGGTAAAGCTATTTCTAATGGCTCAGCAACAAGAGGTTATGCTCACTATGGTGATCCTCTATACGCTGATACAATTAAATGGATTGAAAACGAATGGATAGATTATATATTACCTCAAACATATCATGCCATTACTAATTCTGCCGCTCCATATTGTGATTTAGTTGGTTGGTGGGATAAAATGGCTAAATATAGCAATGTTAATTTCTATGCTTCAATAGGATTGTATATGCATGGTGATTCTGGTAATGCTTCATGGTCGACTAATGAAAAAGAATTATACCAACAAGCTTTATTTTGCAATTCATTAGAAAATATAAAAGGTAATTCGATCTATAATTATTTATCAATAATTGGTGGAGATAGACCTACTTCAACTTTATATCAAATGAAAGATGTCTGGGATACTCCAATAATTCTTCCTGAAATTAAAACTTATGATAAATTAGCAATTAATGCTGTTTCTAATTTTAGTGTTACAAAAAATTCAAAAGGAAATCTTATTTCTTTTGATAAATTAGAAGATGCAAAGTTCTATGTAATTTATAGAAGTACTAATCCAATCACATATAGTGCAAATGAAGTTTTAGATATTATAGGAGATATTAGTGTTGATAATACTATAAGTTATGTAGATCCAACTTCTAATGATAACTATTATTATGGTGTTAAAGCTCAGTCATATAGTTTATCACTAGGAGAAGGGGTTTCTTCTAAAGTAACAGGAGAAGGACAAGAATTAAAATTGGCCAATGTTGCAAATTTAGCTGTTTCTGGAAATCTTCTTCCAAACGAAAAAGCTACTATTTATTGGGATGAATTAAATTATCCTTTTGGTGATAAAATAGATTATGAAATAAGTTATTCTTTTGGTGATTATGATCCAATATATACAAAGAATTACTATTATAAAAATAGCAAGTATAATGTGGATATTGTTATACCAGATAATGTTAATTCATTGAAAGTTACAGTTAAAGCATATAATAACTTAGGAAGCTCAGAAACAACATACACAGCAGATATATTGAAAAGCTTAGGAGATATTAATAACTTCGGTTATATTGGAACACCATATGAGAATAAAGAAATAACTTTTGTATGGAATAGTTTAAACAATAGTGAAATTATCTATTCCATTGAATATTCTAGTGATAACTATTCTTGGAATACATTAATTGATAATATAGAAAAGAAAGATGGACTAAATATTAGAACTAATATTAAACCTCTTAAGGGAAATTATTCTTACCGAGTTGTTGCAAAATTAGGTGATAGAGTTAGCTATTCAGATCCAATTAAATTCACAACATATGAATATTTAGGCGACTTCAAATCATTAAATGTTGATGATATATCTATAATAAATATTGATGGTATGTATGAAATTACCAAAGATGAAAATGATAGTGTTAAGATTGAATGGAAAACTTTATCTTCAAAAGCAGTATATAATGTTATGGTTTCTGATGATATGGAGAATTGGATAACAATGATTGCCTACTCATCTACATCATCAATAGATAAAACATCAACAGGGTACATTGCATCTTTAGATATTAGTTATATGTTTAGTACAGCTTATGTAAAGATTATTGCAAGTGTTAATGATGTTAAAACTGAATCACCAATATTTAAAATAAATGTAAATAAAGAATTTATTTTCTATGATGAAGTATCAGCTCATTTGTCTGATGAGAAAAAAGTATTTCTTGATGAAATGAATATATTAAAGTAATGTTCTATTGATTTCAATAGAACTTTTCTTTCCAATAATTATTTAAAAGGTAGGAAAAATATGGAATATATATGCATCGATTTAAAGTGTTATTATGCTTCATATGAATGTGTGGAGAGAAAATTAGATCCTTTTAAAACAGCATTAGTAGTCGCTGATCCGAGTAGAGGAAAAGGTGCAATTTGTTTAGCTGTATCTCCAAGGATGAAAGAATTAGGAGTAAAAAATAGATGCCGTCTTTTTGATATTCCTAAAAATATCAATTATATTATTGCAAAACCAAGAATGCAAAAATATATTGAAATGTCTGCTTGTATTTATAATATTTATTTGAAATATGTTTCAAAAGAAGATATTCATGTATATTCAATAGATGAAGTATTTATTGATGTTACTTGCTACTTAAAATATTATAAAAAATCACCTATTGAAATCGGTGAAATGATAGTAAAAGATATTTACAAAAATACGGGAATTACAGCTACCTATGGGTGTGGGAATAATATGTTTTTAGCAAAAATTGCAATGGATATAATTGCTAAAAAAACAAAAGGAAATTGTGCATATTTGACAACCGAAGAGTTTAAGGAAAAACTATGGGACTATAAACCACTATCAAAATTTTGGCAAATAGGTAAAGGTATAGAAAAAAGATTAAATAAAATGGGTTTATATACATTAAAAGATGTTGCAAATTGTCCGGAGGATAAGTTGTATAAAGAGTTTGGAGTTAATGCTTATTTTCTTATAAATCATGCGAATGGTCTTGATCCCACTACAATAAAAGAGATTAAGGAATATATGCCAAAACAAAAGTCAGTGTCTAATGGACAAGTTCTAGAACGTGATTATGATTATGAAGAATGTAAACTAATTATTAAAGAAATGGTTGATACGCTTGTTTTAGAAATTGTACAAATGAATTTAGTTACAAATGTAGTATCATTGACGGTAGGTTATTCAAATGAACTAGAACTTCCATTTGTTGGGGGGTCCAAAAAATTATCTGTTGTGACTGCCTCATATAAGATAATTTTAGATGAAATATTAAAAATATACGAGGAAAAAATCAATAAACAATATCCTATTAGAAGAGTAAATATTTCCTTCGGAAATTTGCAGGATGAATCAAAAGAATACTATGATTTATTTACTGATCTTAATTCAATTGAAAAAGAAAAGAAACTTCAGGATGCTGTAATTGATATAAAAGGAAAGTTTGGAAAATCATCAATTTTAAAAGGAATGAGTTTAGAAGAGCATGCAATGCAAAAAAAGAGAAATAAGTTAATAGGAGGACATAATGGCGAATAAACCTTCAGGAAACCAATATCAGCCTTTTGATGCTTTAAAAGGATTTTCATCGAAACTTCGTGAAATAGAAAAATCACGAGAAGAAGTAGAAGATAAAAAAATTCTTTCAGATGAGAAAATTGAAGAATTAAACTATAAATTTTCTCAAGTTAAAAAAAACTCATATTTATATATTAAGTACTATTGTTTCGATAGGTATAAGATAGTTGATGGAATTGTAACAAATATTGATTATGTAAATAGATAC
>JAZNJG010000033.1:0-4970 GCA_045577945.1 Bacilli bacterium
AATAATAAAATATAAGATAAAATATAGAGAGGGAACGTATTATGGATAATTTAAATAATATAAATAAATATAGATTTAATAATTCTTATTATAATAATTTTTATAGTGGGGTAAATAGAAAAAACACAGATGCTATCAAATGGGACAACTTAACTAACGGACAAGAGGATTTAGAAAAAGTTGATATATTACCTTTTTGGATAGCTGATTCAGATTATCAAACCGCAGATTTTATAATCAATGATTTAATTGAAAGAGTTAAACATGGAGCATTCGGATATACATATTGTAGTGATGGATATTATGATACTATTAAAAACTGGGTTAAAAGAAGATACGATTATGATATTGATAAAGAATGGATAATTCCAACTCACGGAGTAGTGACAGCTTTAGACATTCTTGTAAAGCTTCTAACTGAAGAAAATGATAATATTGTTGTATCTACGCCAGTTTATAATCCATTCTTTAATGTTGTAACAAATAATAGAAGAACTCTGATTTGCAATAAATTAAAAGAAATAGAAGATAGTTATCAAATAGATTTTTGTGATTTGGAAGATAAATTAAAGAATGCCAAAATGTATATTTTATGTAATCCTCATAATCCAATAGGTAGGGTATGGACAAAAGAGGAAATAGATAAAATAGTTTCTTTATGTAAGAAATACGATGTCATATTGTTAAGTGATGAAATTCACTGTGATTTAATAATGGATGGCAAAAAACATTATTCAGTAGGTCATCATCTAAATGATTATGATAAAATTGCGATTTGTACTGCACCATCAAAAGTATTTAACTTAGCAGGTTTAATGAATGCTAATGTCATTTGTAAAAATGAAGAATATCGTAAAAGATATCAAGATCTTCAACATGGAATGAGTTTAAGTACGCCTAATTTATTATCTTTAGTAGCTTGTGAGAGTGCTTACAAAAAAGGAGATCAATGGGTTGATGTACAAAATGAATATCTAACTGAAAATAGAGATATTGTTTATAAGTTCTTTAAGGATAATTTACCAAAAACTAAATTATACAAATTGGAAGGAACTTATCTAATGTGGATTAATGTAACATATTTAGATTTAGAACAAGAAGAGCTTCTTAATCATTTATTAAAAGGTGGCATTAAAGTAAATAGTGGTATGGTGTATTCAAGTGACTATAAAGGATATATAAGGTTAAATATTGCTACATCAAGAGACTATTTATTAGAAGGATTAGAAAGAATTAAAAAAGTATTAATTAGTTTAGAATAACTATAAATAAAAGGTGATTTATATGCTTGGATTTGTTGTTAACGCACTTGCGGTTGTTGTTGGTTCTGTACTAGGATTAACACTTAAAAAATTCATAAAGAAAGAATATTGTGACTCAGTTATAAAAGTTGTTGGTATTGGGGTAATTATAATAGGTATACTAGGAATTATTGAATATTCTGGAGTAATTACATTAGAAAATCTTAAATATAATATTTCATTTAACGGAACATTACTAATGATTGTTTCACTAGCAATTGGTACATTTATTGGTGAAATACTTAAGATCGATCAAAAGTTTGTTAATTTGTCTAACAATCTTGAAAAGAAACTTAATAAAGGGAATATTTCTGAAGGTTTTTTAACGGCATCATTATTATATTGTATTGGAGGAATGACAATATTAGGGTCTTTAAATGATGTTTTAGGAGATCCTGAAACTGTGTATATTAAAAGTATGTTAGATGGCATCACATCAATTATTCTTGCATCATCTCTTGGATTTGGTGTTATGCTATCTTGTATTAGTGTTTTAGTTATTCAAGGTGGTTTAACTTTACTATTTTACTTATTAGGTAATTCGTTTGATATTTCTTCAATCCAAGAATTAATAAACAATGTTGAAATAGTAGGATATGCAATTGTAATAGCTATAGGAATAAATTTCTTCCTTCCTGAAGATAAGAAGATTAGAGTATCTAATATGCTTCCAGCACTATTAATACCAATTATTTATTATGGAGTTATTTTATGTTTCGCTTAGGTAGAATAGAAGATAAAGATAGAATAAAGCAAATGTTTGATTGGGCACGAGAAAAGTTCAAAATCCAAGGAACATTCCAATGGGGTGATGACTATCCTACTGAAAGAGAGTTCTTAAAAGATTTAGAAAAAGATATAGTTTATGTATGGGTTGATGATATAACAAATGAAGTAACTGGAGTGGTTACAATAATGTATACAGTTGACATAAACTATAATAAAATTGAAGGTGCATGGTTAAATGATAGACCATATGCTTCTATTCATAGAATATGCGTAGCAAAAGGTTATGAGAATCAAGGCATTGGCCAAAAACTATATGAAAAATGCGAAGAAAGAATTAGACAGGATAATATCGTAAAAGATATTAAAGTTGATACATATTATTTAAATAAAAGTATGACAAGGTTAATTGAAAAAAATGGTTTTGTGAAGTGTGGAAAAATATATTTGCTTCGTGATAATGTCTTTGATAGAGAAAGAATTGCTTATCAAAAAGTATTAGATTAATATATTCAAAAAAAGGAGACTTAAAATGGCAAAGATAGAAGTAAAATGCATAGGCTTAAATGACTTTGGTCAAGGAACTTTTAAAATAGGTAAAGAACTTAAATGTGCAAGTAATCTATTGCCAAAAGAAGTTGCCAATGTAGATAAAGATAAAAATGGAAAGTTTTATGTTTCATCAATTTTAAAATTATCAAATGATAGAGTAAAGCCATCTTGTGATATTTATAATAAATGTGGTGGATGTCATTTATTACATATGAATCAGGAAGCGCAAATTCAATTTAAGAAAGATTATGTTTATAATGCATTTAAGGAATATAATTTAAATACTAAACTTGATAATTTTATTGCTAGTAAGAATCCATATGGCTATCGCAATAAAATGCAAGTGGCTTATGCTTTTAAAGATGGAAAAATTGTTTATGGTTTTTATGAAGAAGATTCTCATAAAATAATTCAATTACAAAATTGTTTAGTGCAAACTAAAACTCAAAATGAAATTGTTAAACAAGTTGCCACTATTATGAAAGAAATGCGTATTCAGCCATATAATGAAGATAAAAGAGTAGGTTTAGTTAGATTCATAATGATTAGAGAAGGTTTTGTAAGCAAAGAGATCCTAGTAACAATCGTTACAAATAGTGAAATATTCCCTGGACGAAGTGAATTTGTAAAAAGATTAAGAGCAAAATGTCCATACATAACATCAATTGTTCAAAATATTAACAAAAGAAAAACGAGTATTATTCTTGGAGATGAAGAAAGGGTTTTATTTGGATCTGGCTATATAGTCGATACATTAAGTGGGATTAACTTTAAAATTTCATCAAAAACATTTTATCAAATAAACCATGAACAAACAGAAAAATTATATAGCGTTGTAAAAGAATATGCTAATCTAACAGGTGATGAAACTGTCCTTGATGCTTACTGTGGGGTAGGAACTATCGGTATGACGCTGGCTTCATCATCAAAAAAAGTAATTGGTGTTGAAAGTAATAAACAATCTGTAATAAATGCTAGAATGAACGCATCAGAAAATAAAATAAAGAATATTTCTTTTGTTTGTGATGATGCAACTGAGTATATTCAAAAAACTACGGATTCATTTGATGTATTAATTATGGATCCTCCTAGAAGTGGATCAACAGATAAGTTCTTATCAACAATTAATAACAAAAAAATAAAAAGAATTGTGTATGTATCATGTGATGCTAAAACACAAGCAAGAGATATTTCTAAATTAACTAATTATAAAATAATGAATAAAACTTTAGTTGATATGTTTGTTGGGACATATCATATAGAATCAGTAGTTTTACTATCTTTAAAGAATTAAAAATGCGCCTTGGGTAAGGCGTTTTTTAATTTGTTATTAAAGATAAAGAATAATAATATAATATTCTATGTTATAATAATTAGCCATATAAACATGGCTTTGACTGAAAATAATAACTATGATATAATATTGTAAACAATATTAAAAGAGGTATATATGAAATATAAAGTTATTGGTTGGACATATTATGAAAACTATGACATTCCATTTTCAAACGGTGGAATTGGATTTGCGGAAAGAAATGCGGTAATAGATGAAATAAGAAAACATAAGTATATGTTCACAGGGTGGCATCACCAAGAATCCTGGAATAACTGTGTCCCAATTTTAAACGATGGTAAAAAGAGAGGTTTTTCTCAACGAGGATGGGGAGGAGTAATGGCCGAAGCATATGGTGAAATGGGAGATTTTGATTATGCTAGCTACGCCTTCTTTGGAGGTGGTGATGATTCTAATCTTCGTTACCCTAATAAAGAGTTTGAAATAGAAGATTTTGTTTCTGAACCATTAGAAAATGAACATTTTGATGTGGAAGTTTCTGAAGGATTATTTGATATAGCTAAGAAAAAGAACCCGTTCTATTTAGAAGATTTAGATTCACTAAGATTTATTGATTCTAATGATACTATAACTTTACGTTGTAATGATGAAACATTAACTTTTCTAGTTGCTGATGTTAATAGGGATAAAAAAGAGATCAAGTTTTCTAAACATCATTTAATAGAAGGTAAATACAAAATAATTATCACTCACAAGCCAATGAGAAAGGTGTATACAAGAAAACCTTTGATGATAGTACATAGTGATATAAAGAATGTATTTAATGAGTGTTTGAAAAAATATGATTTTAATAAATTAATTGAATTATTTAATTCATATAATATTGAGGATGTAACTAATAATTCTAAATCTAAAAAGGTTTTAAATGTATTAAAACAATTTGTGAGTGAATATACAGATTATGCATTCAATGGTTCAATAGTTAATAGATTATTATACTTTATTAATGAATACGAGTTTACAAAAGAAATATCTTATAAAGTGCTAGATTTTAATCAATATATCTTTGTAAGTTTTATAAATTACTTTTCCAATAA
>JAZNJG010000034.1:0-25714 GCA_045577945.1 Bacilli bacterium
TAATTAAATAATATAAATATATAAATAATAATTTTTAGAGTGAAAATATGATTATAACAGATTACATAAATGAAAAATCATTGTCATTAAATGTTGATGGATTTGTCATTAATACTTTTTTTTCTGTATTTCCTGACATAAAATTTAATGATGAAGATATTTTAAAGATAATAAACAATATAAAACTATTAAACGAAAAAAGAATAATTATCTTAGCAATTGATAAAATAATTGATGAAAATGAATTAGTTAAACTTAAAAGATTTATTAAGAACTTTATCGATAAAGTTGATTATTTGATTTATAGTGATTATTCTGTATGTTCATTAGTAAATATAGATAGTCTAAACAAATTAATTTATGATTCGAAAACTTTAGTTTGTAGCTATCATGAAGCTAATTCTATCCCCACAAAAACATTTATTTCTTCAGAAATAAGCCAAAAAGAATTAGAAGATATAATAAATAATACTAAAGATATTTGTATAAATTGCTTTGGTTTACACCAAATTATGTATTCTAAAAGACCTCTTTTAAGTTTATATAATAATTTTATAAATTCTAAAGTATTAAACCAAGATACTTTATACGAACTAAAAGAAGAAATTAGAGATGATTACTATAAAATCATAGAAAATACAAATGGAACATTTATCTATACTCCTTATTACTTTTCACTATCAAGTTTAAGTAAAGAATTAATAGATAAGGTATTTATCTTTAGGATTAACAGTGCATTTATAAACTATAATGATTTAATATATATAATAGATTGTTATAATAAGTTTACAAAAGGTGATTTATTAGATATTACATCTGAACTTAAAAACTATTTTGGAAACAACATTTGTAATGGTTTTCTGAAAGATAAATTATTCTTGTTAAAGGCTGATGAAAATACCAAAGGTGATAAAAATGAATGATTTATCATGCTTAAATAATAAAATAAATAATAAAATAGAATTACTTGCTCCAGCTGGTAATTTAGAAAAGTTAAAGATTGCTTTTTTATATGGGGCTGATGCCGTATATGCTGGTGGAAAATACTTTAGTTTACGTGCTCGTGCTAATAATTTTGATTTGGATGATATAAAAGAAGGAGCAAAATTTGCTAAAACTTTTGGTAAAAAATTATATATTACTATGAATATTGTTCCTCATAATGATGATTTAGAAAATCTAATTACTTATTTAAAATATTTAGAAGAATGCGAAGTTACTGGGATAATAGTTAGCTCTTTATATATTGCCAAAATGGCTAAAGAGCATGCTCCTAAACTAGAAAGACATTTAAGCACTCAAGCATCTGTAAATAATAGTAATGCGGTTAAATATTACGAAGATTTGGGTTTTTCTCGTGTAGTTTTAGCTAGAGAAGTTGATATAAAAGATATTAAGACAATAAAACAAAAAACTAATGCTGAACTAGAAGTTTTTATTCATGGGGGAATGTGCACATCATTTTCAGGCAGATGTATGCTTAGCAATTATATGACAAAAAGAGATGCAAATAGAGGAGGATGTGCTCACTCATGCAGATGGAATTACGATGTTTATCATAATAATAACAAGTTAACTGATTCTTATTTAAATATAGGTTCAAAAGATTTATGTGCGGTGAAACTTGTTGGGAAGTTGATTAAGGCTGGTGTAAGTAGTTTAAAGATTGAAGGTAGAATGAAATCATTATATTATATAGCAACTGTGGTTAGAGCATATCGTAATTTGATTGATGATTATTATAGGAGTTTTGAAGATAAGGATTTTAAAATAGATTATAAGTATTACCAAAAAGAAATCTTAAGAGCTGAAAACAGACTAACAAGTACGGGATTTTTAAAAGGAAAAGTGACTGTTAATGAACAATTATATAATGATCAAACATTAATCCCAACAAAAGATTTTTTAGGAGTTGTTTTGAACTATGATGAAAAAAGCCAATTTTTAACTCTCCAACAAAGGAATTATTTTGAACCTAATGAAAAAGTCGAATTTATAGGTCCAACATTTAACTTATCTGATAAAAAATCTTTAAGTTTCATAATTGATAAAATATACGATGAGGATGGAAATGAGCTTGAGGCTTGCAGACATCCACTTCAAATAATTAAGTTTAAAGTTCCTTTTAAACTTAATAAAGATGATATTATGAGAAAAAACAATTGTTAATATTTATATTTTATGATATAATACTATTATAATAATATTATACTAATATAATTTAGAAAAGGGAGATTATTATGAATAATAACAAACATCAATTAACCCAAGAAGGTTATAATAAGATTCAAGAAAGATTACAACATTTAAAAGAAGTTGAACTTCCTAGAGTCATTGAAGCGATTAAAGAAGCTAGAGCTCAAGGTGACTTATCTGAAAATGCCGAATATGAAGCAGCTCGTGATGAACAAGCTAGTATAGTTGCTCAAATAAAAGAAGATGAAGAAATCTTAAAAAATGCCATAATTATTAAAGAATCAGATCATACTAATAATATTGGTAAATATATAACAGTAACTCTTGAAGATTTAAATGAAGATATTACAGTTTTACTAAAAAGTAGTACACTTGAAGCTGAACCATTAAAGAATATTATTTCAAGAGAAAGTCCTTTTGGAAAAGCAATTTTAGAAGCTCATGTGGGTGATCGTGTTTTAGTTAAACCTGAAAATGAATCAGAATATTATATTATTGTTAAAGATATTAAAAAAGCTCTTTAATTATAAGATATAAACAGATATAAAATATAATAAAGATATAATAAAAAAAGATAAAAGATAAAGATAAAAGATAAATATAAAAGATAAATATAAAAGATATAAATATAAAAGATATAGAAAGGTAATTATTTAGATAAGTATGTTTAATATGAAATATGTACCAAGTTTAGACAAGAATTTTACACCTTTGATTTTAAAGTTTAGAGAATTTGAAAAGAAAGTTGAAAAAGCAGAAAATCAAGATTTAACAATCTGTTTAGAAAGACATTTAGGTTACAATTATATTAGAACTGTAAAGATATTTAAAGACAACACAGGTCATGATGAAGAAAATTATGAAATGGTTGAACGTATTGTTAAAAGTATGTTATGGGTTGTTGGGGGCTTTAAATTCTATTTCAAAGGCTCTAAATATGTATATGAACGTATAAAAGCAGATTATCAAGTTGGTGGTGCTCGTGAATTTGATGCATTATTTATGGCAGATGTTTACGAAAATGCTTTTGAAGTTGTTTATACTGAAGATATTCCTGCGTTTAAAGAAGAAATTATTAAATTAAATTCTAATTTAGACGGATGCCGTATTGGGTTTGATGCTGGTGGTTCTGATAGAAAAGTATCTGCTGTTGTTAATGGTGAAGTTATCTTTAGTAATGAAACAGTATGGAATCCAAAAATTACTTCTGATCCTCAATATCATTATGATGGAATTTTAGAATCTATGAAATTAGCTGCATCTAAAATGGAAAGAGTAGATGCTATTGGTATCTCTAGTGCTGGTATTTATGTTAATAACCGTATTATGGTTGCCTCTTTATTCTTAAAAGTTAGTAAAGAAGATTTTAATAAAAAAGTTAAAAACATGTATTTAGATGTATGTAAAGAATTTGGTGATGTTCCTGTTGTTGTTGCAAATGATGGCGATGTTACTGCTTTAGCTGGAGCTATGGATCTTAAAGATAATCAAGTATTAGGTATTGCTATGGGTACAAGTGAAGCTACAGGATACGTTGATGAAAAAGGTAACCTAAAAGGCTGGTTAAATGAATTAGCATTCGTACCAGTTGATGCAAATAAAGAATCTATGGTTGACGAATGGAGCGGAGATTACGGTTGTGGAGTTAAATACTTCTCTCAAGATTCAGTTATTAAACTTGCTGAATATGGTGGATTTAAATTTGAAGAAGGTTTAACACCTGCTCAAAAATTAAAAGTAATCCAAGGTTTAGCCGCAAAAGACGATAAACTTGCATTAGAAATTTATGAAAATATTGGTGTATACTTAGGCTATACTTTAGCTTACTACTCTTATTTCTATAATATTAAATATGTATTAATCTTAGGAAGAGTTACAAGTGGTAAAGGTGGAGAAATTATTCTTGATGTTGCTCAAAAAGTTCTTCATGAAGAATTCCCTGAATATAAAGATGTTAAAGTATTAATGCCAGATGAAAACAATAGAAGAGTTGGTCAATCTATTGCAGCTGCAAGTTTACCAGAAATTAAAAAATAAAAACAATGTAAATAATTATTTACGATAAATTATTTTTCAAAAATATTGGAGAATTTTTCAACTTATCTTCTTAATATATGAATTTATATGTTTTCTCCAAAATTTTTGACTAATTTAATAATATAAGGTTTAAAAATAAAAGCATCCTATGAATGACTTGTTTTATCAATCATCCATATAGATGCTTTTTATTTTCTTTTGTTTATTATTTCCATATATAATTTTGTTAATGCCCTTTTTTCAATTCTTGAAACATAACTCCTAGAAATATTTAATTTCTTTGATAATTCTATTTGTGTTAGAGGAACTTCATTATCTAGTCCATAGCGAAACTTTATTATTTCATATTCTCGTTCATTTAATATTTTCAATGCTTCTTTAATTTCATTTATTCTATTTTCTCTTTCATATTTTTCATGTGATTTTTCACCAGGATCTTCGATAACATCACATAATGATATTTCATTACCTTCTTTATCAGTTCCAATTGTTGAATATAACCATGTTGTTTGTTGTCTTTTTGTTTTTATTTGTCTTAAGTGCATTAAAATTTCATTTTCAATACATTTAGAAGCATATGTTGCTATTTTAGCGTTACTATCAAAATTATACGTATCAATTGCTTTGATTAATCCAATTGAACCAATTGATAACAAATCATCTTTTTCTTCTCCAGTATTTTCAAATTTCTTTACAATATGAGCTACTAATCTAAGATTATGTTCAATAAGAGTGTTTCTAGCATCAATATCTCCATTTTTAAATCTTTCTATGTACATTTTTTCTTCATCTGGAGTTAGTATCCTTGGATAGGAATTTGAAATTATGCTGCCTAATAGTGGCAAAATAAGTAAACCTAATAAACTAATTATGTTAATCATCTCCTTATATATTATAATAATTTATTAGAGATAATATGATAATTATTTTAAGATATCATATAATAATAATTGTATTTTTGTTTTTTATAGACTTTTAATGATTTTTTTTGTATAATTAATATAGGTGATAATATGTTTAATATAAAGAAGTTTATTCCTTATGACTGTTATAAAGATATATACGCTATTGATTATCAAGAATTATATGCTAAGGGAATAAAAGTCATTATTTTTGATTTAGACAATACAATTTCAGGTTATAAAGAAAAAGATCCAAGTGATGATGCTATTAGTCTAATGGAAAAATTAAAAGAAATTGGTTTTCTTGTAATTGTTTTATCAAATAATAACTATAAGAGAATACAAAGATCTTTAGATAGTTTAAAAGTTATAGGATTTGAAAAGGCTAGGAAACCATTGAAAAAAGGATATAAAAAAGTTATCAACTTTTTAACTGAAAAAAAATATATTTCTAGTTTAGAAGATATTATTGCTATTGGTGATCAAGTTTTAACTGATATTTGGGGAGCTAATAAAATGGGCATAAAGTCAATATTAGTTAGACCGATATATTTAAAAGATGAAAAATGGTATACTAAATTAAATAGAAAGACAGAAAATAGAATTATAAGTAAAATCAAAAAGGTTGATTTTGAATTATATAGTAAGATAATTGAGACAAGAGGATAATTATTATATGATTGATACAAATAAAAATAGTAGTACAGATAAAGTATATAATATAGATAAAAAATGTCCTGGATGTGGAGTGGAAATACAAACTCTGTATGAAGATAAAGCAGGATATATTAAAGAAGAGGTTTTAAAACAAAGAGGAGATAATTTTCTTTGTGAAAGATGCTACCGTTTAAAACATTATAATGAAATTAATAAAAAAGATGTTTCAATTGATTTTGATAAAGTTTTTGGGGAAATATCCAAGGAAAAGAATTTAATCGTTAATGTTATTGATGCCTTTGATTTATTAGGTTCTACCATTAAAGATATAAATAATATGTTCCCAAAGAGTAAGGTTTTAGTTATTGCAAATAAATATGATTTATTCATGAGATCAAATCGCCCAACAAAATTACGTAGATATTTAAAAGAATATTTATCGTTTAATAATATCGATTATTGTGATGTAATAGTAACATCTTCATTGACTAATGATTCAGCTTTTCCTATTTATAATGCTTTATGCGAGCATGCTAAAATAAATAACAAAAAGAATTTGAATGTTTATTTTGTGGGGATTACAAATGTTGGAAAAAGTACATTACTAAATACTTTGTCTTCTCTAACAAAGAATCCTTTGTCATTAACTACAAGTAATCAAGTGGGGACAACTCAAGATATCACTAGATATAAATTAGGTGATTTAAATGTTGGGGATACTCCTGGATATTATAACAAAGGTCAAGCAACTTATTATTTAGATAAAAAATCATTAAATAATGTGATTCCTAAAAAGTTTATTAAACCAAGAGTATACCAATTATATAATAATGATACAATTTTTATTAATGGTTTTGGTTATTTTACATATGTTTCAGAAAGTGATGATAAACTTGGAGTTACTATTTATGTGGCTAATACACTTATGTTGTATCGTACAAAAAATGATCCTAGAGAATATTATCAAAAACATAAAGATGATTTACTGTTAGTTCCTAATAAAAAAGAAAGAGAAAAACTTGGAGAAATGTACGAAAGAGAAATAGATGTTAATGCTAAAGAAGAATTAGTTTTATCAGGTGTAGGGTTTATCTCTTTTAATAAAAATGCAAAGATAATAATAAATACACTGGATAATATAGATATAGAAATAAGAAATGCTATGATTTAATTAGGGGACTATTTATGGATAATAAAATAAGAAATAAATATAATTTTGATGAATTAAAAGAAAAAGTAAGAGAGAAACTAAAATCAAGTAATAATCCTCGATGGGAAAATAGATTTGTCCATTCGTTAGGTGTTTCAAGATGTGCTGGTGAATTATCAAAAATATATAGCGAAGATGTTTATGAAAAAGCAATTATCGCTGGTTTAGTTCATGATTATTGTAAATATCTTACTTTTGATGATTATAAAAAAGTATGCGAAAAGAACAATTTGAATATTGAGCTTGATGCAAATTTTACTCATGTCTATCATAGTTTATTAGCACCTTATGTGATAAAAGAAGAACTAGGGATTGATGATGAAGAGATTTTACAATCGATAAAATCACATCAAATGGGGAGACCAAATATGGGTTTACTAGAAATGATTATTTTTGTTTCTGATGAAGCGGAAGAAACAAGAGTAGGTGATATATTTTTGAAAACAAGAAAAATTGCTTTTCAAGATCTATATAAAGCAGTTGCGTTTGTGGCAAAAATAAATATTGAATATTTGTTATCTAAAAATTCGCTTATATATCCGTTATCATTTGAAACTTATAATTATTATTGTAAATATGGTCGTTTTAAATAATAAATTAAATAAATATATAAATAATAAATGTATATAATAAATATATAAATAATAAATATATATAATAAATATATAAATAATGAATTAAATAAATATATAAATATAGAAAGGAAACTTAATGGAAATTTTAAAATATGCATATGAAGCATTACGAGATGTTAATGCTCAAAATATATGTATTTATGAAACAAAAAAATCTAATCCATTCTTTAGTTATGCTATTGTGGCTTCTGCTGTTGCTAATCGCCAAATGGATGGTTTAGCTAGTAAAATTTATGAAAAATCTAAAGAAAAGGGATTTAATGTCAGAGGAATAGAAGGAAGAGGTGGAGGAAGCTGGTTACTAGTTGATTTAGATGATGTAATTATTAATCTATTTTCTAATGAAGATCGTAAATTATATGATTTAGATAAACTTTGGGCAATGCTTCCAACTGTTGATCCTGATACTCTTTAGTATAATACGTATTTTTATGGCATCTACTAATATAATGTAATGGGTGATATTATGTTATTTAGTGAAATGCAAGAAAAAGATATTATTAATTTAACTGATGGCAATAAAATTGGCAAATTAAAAGATCTTGATATTAATATTGAGAACGGGAAAATAATTTCTGTTAATATAGTAACTAATTCTAGATTGAGAAGTTTCTTTTCTGGAGAAGATATAGTTACAATTCCCTGGGAAAATATTGTTAAATTTGGATCTGAGGTTATAATAGTCAATTACCGTATAGAAAAATAGACATAAATTTTATTATTTGTGTTCTTTAATTGTAAAATAAATGAAATATGGGGTATAAATATGAATGTAATTTTTGGAGTAGATGTAGGCGGAACAAATATTAAGTTTGGGAAGTTTAAATTAAATGGTCCTGATTATTTGGTGGAAAAATTTCTTGTAGAAACTGCTGTAGATAAATTTGGTGGAAATTCTGTTGATATGATTTGTGATCAAATCTATGATGAAGTAACAAAACATTTAAATGGAGATAATTTAATTGGTGTTGGAGTTGGTATTCCAGGGCCAGTTGTAAATGGTGTTGTGTTAGGTGCTCAAAACATTAAATGGGGTGTTGTTGATTTAAAAGCAGAACTTCGTAAACGTTTTGGTAATGTTGACATTGAGGTTTTAAACGATGCTAATGCAGCTACTTTAGGTGAATGGTATTTTGGTGCTGGTGAAAAACTTGAAAATGCTATTTTGATTACATTAGGTACTGGGGTTGGCGGTGGAATTATTGTTAATAACCACTTGATTGAAGGAGCAACAGGATCTTGTGGAGAAATTGGTCATATTAAGATTTTCCCATATAACGGTCGTAAGTGTTCTTGTGGTTTAGAAGGTTGTTTAGAACAATATGCTAGTGCTACAGGTATTGTTAAAACGGCTAAGATTCAAATGATTGAAAGAGGAATGCCAGTTGATGATGAATTAACTTGTAAGGAAATATTTGATAGAGCTAAAGATGGAGATGATTTCTATCTAGAAGTAGTAGATAAATCTGCTTATTTCTTAGCTACAGGCTTAGCTTCAATTTGTAATACATTAAATCCTAATGTTATTATGATTGGTGGTGGTGTAAGTAAATCAGGAGATTTCTTTACGGCTAGAGTTAGAAAAATTTTTAGAGAAATGGCTTTCTTCTCTGTAAAAGATACAAAGATTGTTGTGGCTACACTAGCTAATGATGCTGGTATTTATGGCAATTTTGCTAAAGTAAAATTAGAATTGAATGATTAATATATAATTAACAGATTATGAAAATTAATGTTAGAACTTATATTACTCCACTAATTGAATCTAATATGTATGTTGTCAAAAGCGAGAATGCCACAATTATTATCGATCCATCTACTTCATACTCTGTAGTATCTAAGTATTTAGATGGTAAATTAGATGCAATTTTTTTGACACATTGTCATTATGATCATTTTAATCGTTTGATGACTTATTTAACTTCGCCACTTAATGATCCTAACACTAACTTGCTTAAGAAAAAAATACCTATATATTTGCATCCTAATGCAAAAAAGAAGTTAACATCGCCTGTTGCTAACTGTTCAAAGATGTTTAATGAAGATTTTTGTGATCCTCTAACTGATCAAAATGTTATAGAAATAAAAGAGTCTATTATAAATATAAAAGATATGGTCATTCAAGTTGTAGAGACGTTTGGTCATACAAATTGTTCACTTACATATATAATTGATGAAAATATGTTTACAGGTGACTTCTTATTTAATATGACTATTGGAAGGACAGATTTAGCTACTGGTAATAATGTTATGATGGGGTTATCGTTAGAATGGGTAAAGAACTTATCTAAAAAAGGTATTAACTATACTATTTATCCTGGTCATAACGACTATACTACATTACTAGAAGAGATGCAATTTAATAGATTTTTGAAATAATAATAGAGGAATAAAGCATGAAAAAAACCTATTTTATATTATTTATGATGTTTGCTTTAACAATTTTTTGTAGTTGTGGGGGGTATGTAAAAAGTTATGTGGCAACGATTTTAATTACCTCTTCCCATGGGGATGAATCTAATATGAAATTTGATACATTTAAAGGAACGTATAATTTTAAACTGAAAAGTGATGATTTCGAAGAGAACTCAATCGATATAGAAGCAAGCCTTGGTGAAGGCACTATGAATATTTATATTGGTACTGATGGAGAAAAAGAACTTATTCTTACTTTAAATAGTTGTGAAACTTTTGAAAAGATGATTTTTCTTGACGAAAAATACAGTAATAAAAAAACAGTTTATATTATCCTAGAATCAAATGGAAAATGTTTTAATGGTGATTTTGAATTTGAATATAATTAATTTAACAAAGGAATTGGATAGTTTTGGCTATCCTTTTTATATTTTTAATGACAAAAATATTATATTTGTAATAAAAATAATAAATAAAAAAATATTTTTAGCACAAAAGCATTGACAGTGCTAAAAATATGTAGTATAATAATTTAGCAAAAGCATAAAAAGAGTGCTAAATGCATATAATAAATAAGGTGAAAGAATTATGTTAACAAACAGACAGAAGAAAGTACTAAAAGCTGTAATTGAAGAATTTGTAAGAACTAATGAACCAGTAGGTTCTAAAACTTTAATTAATAAACCTGAACTTATGCTTGATTATTCTTCAGCAACTATTAGAAATGAAATGGCAACATTAGAAGACCTTGGTTATATCACTAAAACTCATACATCTAGTGGTAGAGTTCCATCGGAAGAAGGATACAGATTTTATGTTTCCAATATTTTAAGTGAACGTTCAATTAGCCAAATTAATTTAGAAGATGAGGAATCTTTTCCATTAGTTGATGACATTATTGAAAGAAATTTATTAAGTCGAGAACAAGCAATATATGAAAGTATGGAACTTGTGGCTGATTTAACAAAACATACAACTGTTGTAATGGGTACATCTGGATATAATGCTAGAATAAGAAAAATTCAATTTGTTCCTTTGTATGAAAGATACGCTGTTGTGTTAATGGTTACTGACAAGGGAAATGTTGAAAGTAAAAAAATAATTATTCCTGAGTTTATTAGTATTGAAGATGTCGATAAAGTAATTAATTATTTAAATAAAGTGCTTTATGATTGTCCTATAGTAGAAATATATGATCGTATTAAGGCTCAAGGAGATACTGCCAAAATTAGGAATTACATAAATTATTATGATGAATTGATTGCTGCATTTGTTCAAACTTTAACAAGTATGGCTAAAGATGATGTGTTTATGTCAGGTAAAAACAACATCTTTACTCAACCTGAGTTTCAGGATTCTGAAAAAGTAAAAGAATTGCTTTCAGCCATTGAACAAGATGAAATAATTCGTAATGCAATTATTGGTGAGGATGGTATCACAGTTAAAATTGGACATGATAATCAACTATCAGTTATGAATGATTGTTCTGTTGTGTCTGTTCCATATGAGCTATCTAATGGAGAAATTGGCAGAATTGCTATTATTGGCCCAATGAGAATGGAATATCAAAAAATTATTCCATTACTTGAATATATCGCTAAAAGCATAAAAAAAATATAAATATATAACATATATGAGCTTCTTAGATAGTGAGCTTATGATATATAAAAACAAATAATCAATATTGGAATGGAGTTAATATGAATAATAGATATAGAGAAGAAGAAAAATTAGAACAAGACAATATAAACAAAGAAGATGAATTATCTAATAACCTGTCAGATGATGAAACTCTTGATCTAGATAAACCTTCAGAAGAAAATATGTCTTTTGAAGAAGAAAATCCTTTAGAAGATAACGAAGAAAATTTATCAAAAAAAGAAAAAAATAATCGTAAGGTTAGAAAGTTAGAAGAAAAGTTAGTTGAAAAAGAAAATGAAATAAACAAACTTAAAGATGAAGTTAAATCAGTCAAAGAGCAATATATGAGAACTTTAGCTGATACAGAAAACTTCAAAAAAAGAATTGATGATGAAAGAATTAGAGAAAGAAAATATGGTTCACAAAGATTATTAGAAAAACTAATAACTTCTATAGATATTTTCGATAAGGCTGTTAATATGAAAACTGATGATCCTAATTTAGGAAATTTTCTATTGGGATTCCAAATGATTAATAATCAGTTGAAACAAGTTCTTGAAGAAGAAGGTGTGAAAAAAATTGTAACAACTACTAAATTTGATCCACATTATCATGATGCGATTGATACTGATTATGATGAAACTAAAGAAGAAGGAGATATCTTGATGGTAATAAAAGATGGTTATATGTATAAAGATCGTGTTTTATCTCCTGCTTTAGTTAAAGTTAATAAAAAACCTGTTGAGTAAAGATTAATAAAAATATATATAAATTTTAAATAGCTAATAATAATAAAGATATAAAAAAATAAATGGAGGTAAGAAATTATGGCTAAAATTATTGGTATAGATTTAGGTACAACAAACTCATGTGTTGCTGTTATGGAAGGTAACGAAGCAAAAGTTATTACAAATGCTGAAGGTGAAAGAACTACTCCATCAGTAGTTGCTTTTAAAGATGATGAAATTCAAGTAGGTTCAGTTGCTAAAAGACAAGCAATCACTAATTTAGATACTGTTTCTTCAATTAAGAGAAAAATGGGAACTAAAGAAATTACTACAATTAAGGGTAAAGACTATACACCTGAACAAATTAGTGCAATGATACTTCAAAACTTAAAAGCTACAGCTGAAAGCTATTTAGGTGAAAAAGTTACTGATGCAGTTATCACTGTTCCTGCATATTTTAATGATGCTCAAAGACAAGCTACAAAAGATGCTGGTAAAATCGCTGGTTTAAATGTTAAGAGAATTATTAATGAACCAACTGCTGCGGCTTTATCTTATGGTATTGATAAAACTGATAAAGAACAAACAGTATTAGTTTATGACTTAGGTGGTGGAACATTTGACGTTTCTATTCTTTCACTTGCAGACGGAACATTTGAAGTAGTTTCAACTGCAGGTAATAATAATTTAGGTGGAGATGACTTTGACCAAGTTATTATTGATTATTTAGTTTCTGAATTCAAGAAAGAACAAGGCTTAGATTTAAGCAAAGATAAAATGGCAGTTCAAAGATTAAAAGATGCTGCTGAAAAAGCTAAAAAGGAATTAAGTGGAATTACTAAATCAGATATTTCATTACCATTTATTTCTATGGGAGTTAATGGACCTGTTCACTTAAATATGTCTTTATCTAGAGCTAAATTTGATGAATTAACTAGACATTTAGTTGAAAAGACTATTGATCCAGTTCGTCAAGCTTTAAGAGATGCAAAAATGACAAGCAAGGATATTGATCAAGTATTATTAGTTGGTGGATCAACTCGTATTCCTGCAGTTCAAGAATTAGTAAAACGTGAATTAGGAAAAGAACCTAATAAGAGCGTTAACCCTGATGAAGTAGTTGCGATGGGTGCCGCAATTCAAGGTGGTGTTTTAGCTGGTGATGTTAAGGATGTTCTTTTATTAGATGTTACACCATTATCACTTGGTATTGAAACACTTGGTGGTGTATTTACAAAATTAATTGAAAGAAATACAACAATTCCAACAAGTAAATCTCAAGTATTCTCTACTGCTGCAGATAATCAACCAGCTGTTGATATCCATGTTTTACAAGGTGAAAGACCAATGGCAAACGATAATAAAACATTAGGTAGATTCCAATTAGGTGATATACCTCTAGCTCCTCGTGGAGTTCCTCAAATTGAAGTAACATTTGATATTGATGCAAATGGTATCGTTAATGTTAAAGCTAAGGATTTAGGAACAGGAAAAGAAAAATCTGTTACAATTCAAAATGGTTCAGGTTTATCTGAAGATGAAATTAATCGTATGGTTCGTGAAGCTGAAGAAAATGCTGAAGCTGATAAAAAACGTAAAGAAGAAGTTGATACAAGAAATGAAGCTGAACAAATTATCTTTAGTGTTAAGAAATCAGTTGAAGATTTAGGTGCTGAAGTTACTGAAGAGGAAAAAACATCTATTAATGCTAAAACTGAAGCATTAGAAGAAGCATTAAAAGGTAATGACATTGAAGCTATTAAAGCTGCTAAAGAAGAATTAATTAAAGCTAGTCAAAATGTAGCTTTAAGAGCATATCAAAAAGCTCAAGGACAAAATGGTGGAAATAATGGTGGTGCAGTAAACCCAGATGACATCGTTGATCCTGAATAAAGATATTGAATACAGACTTTAATTTAAATATAAACTTAAAAAGTAAATTATAAAAATATTAAAATTAGGAGAAGACGATGGCCAAAAGGGATTATTATGAAGTACTTGGTGTACAAAAAAATGCAACTGAAGATGAGATAAAGAAAGCTTATAGACAACTTGCCAAAAAATATCATCCAGATACTTCTACAGAAGAAAACGCTCAAGAGAAGTTTAAAGAAGTTCAAGAAGCTTATGAAGTTTTAAAAGATCCTCAAAAGCGTGCAAATTATGATCGTTTCGGATTCCAAGATCAACAACAAGGCTTTGGTTCTGGTTTCAGTGGATTTGGAGATTTTGGATTCGGAGGATTTGAAGATATTATAAATGCCTTTACTGGTCGTGGCGGTAGGAGTTCACAAGCAAACGCTAGAACTCCTGGTCGTGATCTTCAAGTGGCAATTACGATAACTTTTGAAGAAGCTGCATTCGGTGTAGAAAAAGAAATCAAGCTTAACAAATATGATACATGTCATAAATGCAATGGATTAGGTGCTGAAAGTAACAATGATATTGAAACATGCTCTAAATGCCATGGTCGTGGAAAAGTAATTGTTGAGCAACAAACAATCTTTGGGCGTATGCAAACTGAATCAACTTGTCCAAATTGCCGAGGTAAAGGTAAGATTATTAAAAAGAAATGTACTAACTGTGGTGGAGAAGGTAGAGTCCGTACTGCTTCATCTATTAAAGTAAATATTCCGTCTGGTATTGAAAGTGGAGAAAGACTAAGACTTGTAGGGTATGGAGAAGCTTCTGCTAATGGAGGATCTAATGGTGATTTATATGTTACTGTAAATGTTAAAGACCATGAAATCTTTGAAAGAGATGGAACAGATATTTACATTGAAATGCCTATCACATTCTCACAAGCAGCTTTAGGAGATTTAATTAAAGTTCCAGGATTAAAAGGAACTGAAGAACTTAGAATTCCTGAAGGAACACAAACAGGAACAAAATTTAGATTAGCTAATAAGGGAATAACAAGAACAAGAAGAGGAATTACAACTGTAGGTCATCAATATGTCATCGTTAAAGTTGTTACACCTTCTAGATTAACTGCTGAACAAAAAGAATTATTCAGTAAACTAGGAAATACCAACTTAAAGAATGAGTCATTCTTTGATAAAGTAAAGAAATTCTTTAAAGGTGAAAATAAATAACATTTAAAATTTGATTACTATTTACAACTTGATAATATATTGAATTTAGTATAATTATATAGAAGATAAGTGTGCTTTAAACTGCACACTTTTATCTTTATTTATTAATTTTCTTGTAAAAATATAAAAATAAGAGTATAATATATTTGTAAAAGTCTAATATTTGAGTATTAGATTATTTATTAAAACACATTTGTGTATGGAAGGAGATTTAAGAATGAAAAAAATTCTATTATTCATCTTCTCATTTATGTTACTTTTTACTTTAGTAGGATGTGGAGATGAAACTTTAAAACTTACAATTGAGTTTGACGAATTAGGTGGAACTGAAGTTGAAGATTTAAAAATCAATAAAGAAGACATTAGTTCAATTAAATTAGATGATAAACTTCCAACAAAAGAAGGTTTTACTTTTGGTGGATGGTTTTTAAATGCAGAATGTACTGAAGCATTTAAAAATGAAATTTTAACTACTGCAGAAGGAACAATAAAATTATATGCAAAATGGAATCCAATCCTTTCTGAAAACGAATTTTTAGTTAAGTTCCAAACTAATGGAGCTGAAGCAGTAGCTGATTTAGTATTAACAAAAGCAGAAGATGGTACATATGATTTGACTAAACTTCCTGAATTAACAAAAGAAGGATATATATTCTTAGGTTGGTATTCAGATGAAGCTTTAACTTCAAAAGTAGCATTATCAGATTTTGCTGATAAAAAAGATTTAACATTATATGCTAAATGGGGAGAAGAAATTGACTTTAATAAATTTGGTGCAAAATATACAAATAGTCAAGTTATTGATTTCTCATTAAACGGAAAAACTGCAAAAGTTAATCTTGAATATTCTTTAGATGTAGCTACAAAGAATTTGGATTTAGAAGATTTATCTAAATTAGATGCATATTTTGCATTAACATTAAAAGGAACTGTTGAAGGTGAATTACTAAAAGAGTTAGGATTTGCTCAACCAGTTGATAGCGTTACTCCTGTTGCTGGATTTATTTTACAAGCTTTAAGCAAGGGTGTTAAAATTGAATTATATGCTAAAGATGGATTCTTATGTGCAAATATTCCTGCTGAAATTGCTATGATTTTCTTTAATTCACCAATTGAAACTGAATTCTATTCAGTTAAAATTGATTTAACTAAAGTTGCTGAAACATTAAAGAAACTTCTTGAAGAAAATAAAGAAGACATGCCAGAAATTGATGTTGACGAAATCAAAGCTAAAGTTGAAGAATTAAAAACTTTAATCGTTGGATTATTAGAAGAAACTGGTGTTGATAAAGTATTATCTACTGATTTAGTTCAACTATTAAGTATTTTAGCTCCTAAAAAAGTTATTGAAGGAGACAAAGTTACTTATACAATTGATGATACACAATTTAAATTATTCTTAGTTAAATTACCAGAATTCTTAAGCAATAATTTATATAAGATAATGGATTTAGTAAATAAACTTATAGATAATTTAGGAGATAGTGTAGGCTTTGTTGAAGAAGACCTTAACGTAATTGATGCAGAAAAAGGTGGATGGTATGATGCTGAAGGTAAATTCCATTCATTTGCAGAAGATGAAGATAATGTGTATGGATACACTATTGGAAATTACTATATATGTTATTATTTAGATGATGTATTCTTTGATATTTCTAATAATTATGCTCCAGTTAAAGGTAAATTTGTTAATAACGCCTATGTATTAGAAGGTGATACATCTATCTATGTGTATGATTTTATTAGTGAAAAATTCGTTAAAACTTCATTTGAAGAAGATTTAAATAAATTAAATTATGGATATCTTGATAACACTATCGGTGTTTATGTTTCTTACTTTGGATATGTATTCCAAATTTCTCCATTTAAACTACTTACTGATGCTGAATATTTAAAATTACAAGCTGATTATATGGCTCAATCTATTTCTCCAGTTTTAGCTCTTGTTAGTAGCATGGTTAAAATTAATAAATTAGAAGCATCAGTTACTCAATTAAAAGATAAGTTATTCCCATCTGAAGTTACACTAAGTGCTGATTTATCTCTTGAAATTCCATCTGAATTTGGTGATGGTGAAAAACAATCTATTAATTTAAAATATTCTCTAGTATATGGCTTAGAAATTGTTAAAGAACCTACATATGTAACACCTGATTTTGCAGCTGTTGAAGATTTAACAGATATGATTTTAGGAGCTATTAAAGGAGAATAATTTATATTTATTTATAAAGAAACTTAATTATAATATTTTATGGTCACAGGCTTTTTTGCTTGTGACTTTTTTATATATGATATTAAAATATAAATGCAATAATACTTGAAAAAAATGGAATACTGTGATAAAATAATTAAGTAAAACTATGAAAGGAGGCATTTACTATGCCATTAGTTAACTCAAAAGAAATGTTTGAAAAAGCCTATAAAGGCGGATATGCAATTGGTGCATTTAATGTAAATAATATGGAAATTATCCAAGGTATTACTGAAGCTGCAAAAGAATGTAACTCTCCAGTTATTCTTCAAGTATCTGCAGGTGCTCGTAAATATGCTAAACATGCATATTTAGTTAAATTAGTTGAAGCTGCTTTAATTGATACTGATTTACCAATCGTTTTACATTTAGACCATGGTGACAGTTTCGAATTATGTAAAGATTGTATCGATGGTGGATTTACATCTGTTATGATCGATGGTTCAAAACTTCCTTATGAAGAAAATGTAGCTTTAACAAAAAAAGTTGTTGAATATGCTCATAATCATGTTCCTTATGTTACAGTTGAAGGTGAATTAGGTAAACTTGCTGGTATCGAAGATGATGTTAATGTAAGTGATGCTGATGCTCAATTTACTGATCCTAATGAAGTTGAAGACTTCGTTAAGAGAACTGGTGTTGACTCTTTAGCAATCGCTATTGGTACATCTCATGGTGCTTATAAATTTAAACCTGGCCAAAAACCTCAATTACGTTTTGATATTTTACAAAAAATATCTGAAAAACTTCCTGGATTCCCAATCGTTTTACATGGTGCTTCATCAGTAATGCAAGAATATGTTAAAATCGTTAATGAATTCGGTGGTAAAATGCCAGATGCAATCGGTATTCCTGAAGAAATGTTAAGACAAGCTGCTACAATGGCAGTATGTAAAATCAACATCGACTCAGACTTACGTTTAGCTATGACTGCTTCAGTTCGTAAACACTTTGTTGAACATCCAGATCATTTTGACCCACGTCAATATTTAACTGATGCTCGTAATAATATTCGTGAAGTTGTTAAACATAAGATTACTAATGTATTAGGTAGTAAAGATAAACTATAGAAATTAAATAAATTGAATTTTACGGTAGAGAAATCTACCGTTTTATTATCTTTAATAAGTTTACTTTTTAGTGGATATATGATAAAATATTCATAAAATAAGGAAGGTGTTTGAGTATGAAAAATAGGTTAAGAATTTCTTTAATTATAACAAACTTAATAATTGCTATTTTAATTGTTTTTTTATTTTCATATATAAAAGGAGAGGAAACTGTTGATAAAGTAGAAGAACTAAAGCAGGAACTTATAGAAGCTAGTGGATCATATGATCCCCAACAAATTGTTCTTCAAAACACTAATAAAAAAGATGCTACGGAGATTGCAAAAAAACTAAATGCAAAATTAAGGATATCTTATGATGGCAAGTTTGCAACTTTGACTTTACCAATAGGTACTAATATAACAGATGTAGTTAATGACCCAAATTATAAAGAAATCGCAGGGGAATTCTCTATAGACTATGAAGTAAGTACATCTGAAATTGAAGAGGAAAATAATGATAAATATACTCCTAAAACATCTATAGTTACACCAAATGATGATCTATATAAATATCAAACCTATTTAGATTATTTAAACTTAAGTAATGTTTGGGAAATAACAAAAGGAGAAAGAATTACAGTTGCTGTAATTGATACAGGTATTGATACAGATCATCCAGAGTTTGAAGGTAAAATAAGTGAATACTCATATAATGCCTCTGAAGATAAAATCGTAAAAGATTATTTAACAGATAGTGGTGAATATGATTGGAGTCTTGTTGAAGATGAAGTTGGTCATGGAACTGCGGTAACTGGAGTTATTGCGGCAGAATGGGATAATGGTGGTATAGCTGGTATTGCACCAAATGTAAATATTATTACTATTAAAGCAGAATGTGATGAAAAAGGAACATTTAAAAGAACATCAGATTTAGTGTTTGGCTTATATTATGCAATAGAACGTGATGTAAACGTTGTTAATATGAGTTTTGGTGGTACTCAGGTTAATTCTTTTTCTGATGCTACAACATTAGCTGTTAATAGTGACATAATATGTGTAGCTGCTGCAGGCAATGAAAAGACTGCTGCATTAACTTATCCTGCAGCTGATCCTAATGTAATAGGTGTAGGTGCATTAGCTGATAATTCTTTTGAACTTGCAAATTATTCTAACTATGGTGAAAATACAAATGTTGTTGCACCTGGTACTGTATATACTACTAAATTGAATGGAAATTATGGATATATGAATGGAACATCATTTTCATCGCCAATTGTTTCAGCTGTTATAGCTTTGCAAATGTCAAAAGATATGTGGAACACTGATTTTAAAGAATTTCATGACAAATGTGAATTATTGTTTGCGTCTTCCTTAGATTTAGGATCTATGGGTCAAGATTTCTATTTTGGATTTGGTGCAATTGATGTAAAGGCTTTTATTTTAGAAGAACGTAAAACTGTTACTTTTAATTATCTTACAGAAGAATTAAATCAAACTACTCAAGTATTTATTAAAAATCACCCATTACAAAATATACCAGAACCAGAAATGAGTTATTTTGTTTTTGATGGATGGTATTATGACATTCATTGTACAGAAGAGTATAATTTATATCAAGATGTTTGGAATGATGATGTAACACTTTATTGTAATTGGACAAATGAAGATGAAGGTATTCCTTATACATATGTTGAATTAGATGATGGTACTATTGAAATTAGAAGTTATACTGGTAAAAGAAGATATATCACAATACCGGAATATATTGATGGCAAAATTGTTTCAAGCATAGGAAGAAATGCTTTTGCTAATAAAACACAACTGAGAATAGTAAATTTACCAAAGCAATTAAATGTAATTAATGATAATGCATTTGAAAACTGTGTTAATTTAAATAGTATAAACATTCCTGAAAATGTTACTTATTTAGGCAAGGATGCATTTAGTAATAATATACGTTTGAATACAGTAATATTTGAGGGTAATTCAAAATTAAAAACCATAAATGAAGGAGCTTTTTTATATTGTATAAAACTAAAAGAAATTAGATTACCGGATAGTGTGAGAACAATAAAAAATAGAGCTTTTTCAGATAATAAAGCACTAAATAAAGTTTTGTTTGGTGAAAAAAGTGAATTAGAAATTATAGAAGAAAAAGTATTTAAAAATTGTATAGCACTTTTAGAAATAGATTTACCTAAAAATGTTGTATATGATGAACAAAATAAATATTGTACAGCAGAAAGCTTTTATGGATGTCAAAATTTAACATACATAAACGTTGATAAAAATAGTAAATATTTTGATTCCATAGATGGTGTGTTATTTAATAAAACTAAAACAATATTAGTTATGTATCCTGCAGGATTAGAAAACGAAACTTATGATTTACCAAATAGTGTTACTAAATTAGGATTATACTCGTTTAGTTACTCCAAAATTATGAACATAGATTTAAATAATATAATAAATATTGAAGAATCTGCGTTTGAATTTTCTTATATTAATTCGATTACTATAAATGACACAGTAAAAAAAATTGGTAAAAATGCTTTTAGTAATTCTAATATTGAATATATAAAATTAGGTCATGGCATAACTGAAATAAGTGATAATTGTTTTCATGAAACTAGTCATTTAAAAGAAATTATTATACCAAATACAATTGTAAAAATAGGTTCTTGTTCATTTGCTAAAAGTTCTATTGAGAAAGTCATATTTGAGGAAAATTCTATTTTAGCAGAAATATCTAACTCTGCGTTTGAAGAATCAAAGTTAACAAAAATTTTATTACCTGATAGTGTCAACAAAATTGGAAAGGGAGCTTTCTCTAAAACAGAAATTTCTGAATTTATATTGCCTAGTAATTTAAAAGAGATAGAAGAAAAGACATTCTTTGGTACTAGAATTAAAGAAATTGATATTCCTGACTCATTAATTAAGATCGGTAAAGAGGCTTTTTGTCTTTCAGAATTATGTGTTATAAATATTTCGGATATTTCAAATTTATTATACATAGGAGAAGAAGCATTCAGTTATACTTCGATTAGAAACTTTAATTTTCCAATGAGTTTAGAATATCTAAAAGAGTGTTCATTTAGTAATACTCCTATAGAAAGTGTCTGTTTACCACATAAGTTAAAAGAATATGCTGGAAATGCTTTTGCAAATTGTCATTATCTTAAAAATATTTATGTGAATGATGATAATTTATATTTTACATCTATTAATGGTGTATTATATTCAAAAGACTTAACAAAATTATATACTTATCCTGTGGGTAGATTAAATCATGATTATACAATTGAAAAAGAAACCAAAATAATTGGAAATTCTGCATTTGAAGGTGCGCAAAATTTACTTTATATATATTGTCGTGAATCTAAGTTAGAAAGTATTGAAGGTGGTGCTTTTTGGGGTTGTGAGAATGCTATATATTATGATTTACCAGAAACACTTGTTTCTATCGGTGGTTATGCTTTTTGTAAAAACAAAAATTTACAAACTATTAGAATTCCTAAAAATGTTAATTATATTGGAGAATATGTATTTAAAGATAATTATAATTTAAATTATATAGAATTGTCTGATGATAGCAAACTAGATAGAATCTCTAGAAATTCTTTTGCTGAATGTGGAATAATTAGTTTTAGAGTTCCTGCAAATGTCACTTCAATAGGTATTGATGCATTCAGAGAGTGTGATTCATTAACATCAATTACTTTTTCAAAAGATTCCAAATTAGAAACAATAACATCAATTACATTTAAGAGTTGCTCTGAGATACAATATGTTACTTTTGAACAAGGGAGTAAATTAACAAAAGTTTCATCAAATGCTTTTGATGGGTTAGATAAGTTAATTAAAGTTGATTTTGGTGATGCACAAATAACAGATATTGATAGTTTTGCTTTTAGATATTGTAAATCATTAGAAGAAATTTATTTACCAAATACGCTTAATAATATTGGAAAATATGCTTTTAATGGATGTAAATCTTTATCAAAAATAACTATACCTTTTAATGTTAATTTTATCGGAAAATATGCTTTTTATGATACTAATGAAATAAAAGTTTATTTTGAATCTAATTTGTTGCCTATTGGGCTTCAAGAAAATTGGGACTATGGTATTGCTGATTATTATACAGGCATACAAGAAATATTTGAAATATGTGATTATGAAATAGCTAAACTATCAGATAATACATATGCGATTGTAAGATATTTTGGAACTGATAAAAATGTAAATTTGAATAACTTAAATATTGGAGTAATATCTAAAATAGGAGGTTATGCATTCGAAGGTACTCAAATTGAATCAATTATAATTCCAAATACTGTACATTCAATAGAAAGATATTGTTTTGCTAATTCAAATATTAATTCAATTGTAATACCTTCAAGCGTTATTCAAATAGATGATTATGCATTTAGTAATTCTTTATTGGAAACAATTTATTTTGATGATGATTCATCTTTATTAAGATTTGGGATGTATTCTTTTGCTAATACTTATAATTTAAAAAGTATTACTATTCCTAAAACTGTTGTAAAAATTGATTCTTATGCTTTTTATAAAAGTGGAATCGAAGAAATAATATTTAATGAAGGGATACAAATAGATACTATTTGTCGTAGTACTTTCGAGGGATCAAAAATAAATAGTATTTCAATTCCGGATACAGTTCAGTTAATTGATTATAATGCCTTCAGAGATACAACTAATTTACAATATATTCAACTTGGTACTAATGTAACTTATATAATGAATAATGCTTTTTTTAACAGTGATTTATTAAAAGTATATATTCCTAAGAATATTCAGTATATAGGTAGTAACGCTTTTTCTGGTTTAAAAAATTTAATGGAATTTGAAGTTGATGATAATAATATGTATTATTCATCTAAAGATGGTGTATTGTATACTAAAGGAATGTCCAAATTGATTTCTTTCCCTGCAGGTAAAACAGGTACATATACTATTCCTAATTCTGTTGAATCTTTAGGATTTGGATCCTTTGAAAATTCTAAATTAGAATATGTTTATTTTGAAGAAGGAATTAATCTTTTGACAATAGGTACTCGTAGTTTTTATGGCTCTAACATTAAGGCAATAGTAATTCCTGAAACAGTTATTACAATAGATTTTTATGCATTTGGCATGTGTAAAAATTTAGAGACAATCAATTTCCATGAAAATTGTAAGATTACTGGTGTATATGAAGGTGCGTTCTATGGATGTGAAAATCTACAAAATATCAAATTGCCAAATCATATAGTTGAAATTAGTGATTATGCTTTTTACGGATGTTCTGCGCTAAGTGAATTACCAATTCATGAAAATTGTAATTTATTGGGAATTTATAATTATGCATTTGCTTATTCAGGAATTGATGTATTAAATTTACCAGATTCATTAATGGATATAGGTAATTTTGCTTTTAAAGGAATTAGTGCTAAAGAAATAATAATAAGCGATTCATTGAAAGATCAATTACTTATTGGGTGTGGTGCATTTAATGAATGTAGTGAACTAGAAAGAATAACATTACCTTTCATTGGAGCTAGTTTAGATGATCCTGTGTACAGCTGGTTTGGTTATATTTTTGGTGCAGCAGATGATATTTCCAATGATTTGTATATTCCTTCTAATTTAAAATATGTATATTTTACAGAAGGTCAATCAACTATTTATACATGGACTTTTGAAGGAATTAATACAATTGAAGAAATAGTTATCCCTTCAACAATTAAATATATTTATCCTTTAGCATTTAGAGGATCAACATTTAAATATGAGCTTACTCAAGAAGTCACATGTTTATTTAATAAATGGGGATCATCTTTATATGATTTTGATTTTGGAAAAGGAATTAATGGGATATTAAGGATTAATATTGATGAATACGTAAATGATGAAATTTCATATGGTGATAGTGAATTACAATGTAAAATTGTAAATAATAAAATCAAATATATTAATAAATCAAAGTTGACTGATGAGTCATTAAGTCTAATCTTGAATGACATTTCAGAAATAAGATATGGAATGTTTAGTGAATGTGACAATATAACTACTGTTCAGGTTCCTGAAAATATAAAATATATTGATGATTATGCATTTAGCGGATGTAAACATTTAACTACAGTGATTTTTGATGGTAATGTTGATTACGTTAGTCCTTTTGCTTTTGAAGATTGTGAAATTTTATATGAAATTATAAACAATAGTGATATGGATATTTCTTTTGATTATAATAAATGTGATTTCATTTCAAACTCTGTGAAAGTTATAATGAACAAAAATGGCTCTAAAACATATAGAGAAGGTATTGATACGTGTGAGATATTATATTATAACGATTATAAATATGTTAAATTAAATAATGAATATATATTATTAGATTATTTAGGAAAAGAAGAAGTTATTATATTACCAAAAGAAATTAATGGTAGCTCATATAAAGTGTATCGATATTTTAAACATAAAAATATTAAATTTGATGAGTCGTTTGATAAAGTTGAAAATGGTATTATAAATGATTGTGTTTATATAGAGAGAATATATATTCCAGTTAATGTTAAATATATAGAAGAATACGCTTTTTCCGGATGTATTAATCTAACCACAATCGATATTGCTAGTAATATTGAGATGATTAGCGAAAATGCTTTACATGATTGTGTAAATTTAAAACAAATAATATTAAATTCTAATGAAAAATACATTTTTGAAAATGGATTACTATATGATAAAGTTAACAAAAAGATAATATTTAATACTTTAAATATTGAGAAATTGATTTTGCCAGAAGGACTTTGTAATTTTCCAAGTATATCTGATCCAGGTAATATTAATATATTGGTAATACCTAGTTCTTTACAAGAAATATA
>JAZNJG010000035.1:0-3194 GCA_045577945.1 Bacilli bacterium
AAAGATTTAGTCAATAAAAATGGTAATATTCCTCGAAGAGGTGTTGTTCCCAAATTCTCGGACTTGGAAGTTATATCCTTAAGTATGACTTCAGAGAGTTTAGGCATCGACAGTGAAGCCTATTTGTTTAGCATCTTGAAAGGCTATAAAGAAGAATTTCCCAATTTGATTTCTCGTCGTCAATATAATGACAGAAGGAAGTTTACCCGTAATCTTTGTGAAACTATCAGAAAGCGCATGGCAGACAGTATAGACGGAGGTGAAGACTATTTCTGCATTGATTCAAAACCAATTGAAGTCTGTCGTGTTGCAAGAGGGAAACGTTGTACAATGGGAAAAACCGACTATAGCAAAGCTCCCAGTTTCGGATATTGTGCATCACAAAAGACTTATTATTACGGGTATAAGTTGCATGTCCTTTGCGGATTAAGTGGAGTCATTCACTCTTATGATCTGACAAAAGCAAGCGTTCATGACATCAATTATCTTCAAGACATCAAACTGGCATATCATGATTGCAGCATTTTCGGTGATAGAGGATATATTGGCAAGGAAATTCAACTGGACTTATTTGAAAGTGCAAACATTAAACTGGAATGCCCTTATAGACTGAATCAAAAGGATTGGAAACCGCAGTTCCTTCCATTCGCTAAAGCACGTAAAAGAGTAGAAACGGATTTCTCACAATTATGTGACCAGTTTATGATAATAAGGAATTACGCTAAAGATACAATAGGACTGTTTACCCGAATTATCGGGAAAATCAGTGCTTTTACAATCTTACAATATGTAAACAAATTAAACAACAGACCCATTGGTGAAATTAAATATGCAATGGATTAATTCCGCCAACGGGTTATAAAAACAAAATTATTATGATTAATTACTCAATTATAATACCACATAAAAATTCGCCAGATTTACTTATTAGATGCTTAAAATCTATTCCAAAAAGAGATGATATTCAAATAATAGTAGTAGACGACAATAGTGACAAAAAAAACATTAACTATAAAACCATCCCAGAACTTCAGAATTACAATATTAACATAATTTATACTACAGAAGGAAAAGGTGCAGGTTATGCTAGAAATATTGGTCTTAAATATGCTAAAGGGAATTGGCTAATTTTCGCTGATGCAGATGATTTCTTCAATCAATCATTTAATTGGGCTCTTGACTATTACAATAATTCCGATGCAGATATAATTTACTTTAACGTTAATAGTGTTGATTCTGAGACATTACAAGAATGCAATAGATCTCATTTTCTTAACCAATATCATCAGACCAAAGATGAAATGATGTTCCGGTTCAAAACGTATCATCCATGGGCAAAAATGATTAAACAAAGACTAATATTTGAAAATGATATCATCTTTTCTGAAACAAAGGCAGCTAATGATGTTTTATTCTCTTTAAATATAGGATTACATGCAAAAAAAATAGAATTATGTACAGAAAAAGTATATTGTATTACTTATAGAGAAAATTCTTTAGAACATATAAAAGGAGATATAGATATATATGAAGCTAGAATATTTATATCTATAGAAACTAATAAGTTTTACAAAAGAAATAATCTACCTTTCAAAGATGATTTGTATTACAGATATCTTTTACGTTTATTAACAATAGATTATAATGCATTCATTATGACATTAAAAAAATGTCATAAACAAGGTATACCATATACCACAATGTTTTATTTAATGATTAAAAGAATGTTAAAAAACATTATAAAAAAATGTTCGATAAAGTTTTAATTATTGGGCCTCATTATAATGCAAAAGGAGGTATCGCTTCTGTTATAAACACATATAAGGAAGAATTTGATATTTTCCGTTTCCTTCCAACAATGAGTTCTGGGAATAAATTGGAAAAACTCTTTATCTTATTAAAAAGCTGCATTCTTTTTCCTTATTATATTTATCGGTACAATATTAAAATTGTACATATACATACAAGTTCATACATAAGTTTTTATCGTAAATCCATATTTATTCTCCTATCACTTTTATTTAATCGACAAATTATTTGTCATATACATGCGGGAAATTTTCTTATATTTTATGAAAAAGGGAATAAAAAAATCATATCATACTTATTAAATAAATGTACAAGAATAATTGTTCTTTCCGAGAATATTAAAAAGGATTTTGAGACTAAAACCGAAATAACGACTCATAAGATAAAAGTTATTCACAACATGATTAGTTCTCAATCTTATATTAAAAGGGATTATAAATCAGAAATTAATTTTCTTTTCATGGGGCATATCTATAAAGAAAAAGGAATTTTTGACTTAGTCAAACTATTTAAAGACAATTATTCTAATTATAAAAAGAAATTTAAATTAATTATTGCCGGCGGATTATATGAAACAAATGAATTATTAAAATTTATCAATGATAACAAACTTAATGATATCATTATTTATGAAGGATGGGCATCAGGAGAAAAAAAAGAGAATCTATTCAAGAAAGCCAACATATTCATTTTACCATCCTATAACGAAGCCCTTCCTATGTCTATTTTAGAAGCAATGTCATATTCACTACCTATAATATCAACTAAAGTTGGAGCAATACCTGAGATTGTAAAAGATAGAATTAATGGTTTTCTATTTGAAGCTCAAGATAATATCGCTTTAAAAGAAATTATAGATTTAGTAGATCTGAATAGAGATCTATTAAATAAAATGGGGCAAAATTCATATAATATGTCTACCCAATATTTTCCCAATAAAGTAATAACGGACCTATCAAATGTATACAAAGATTTATTATAATATCTATGTCACGAAAACTACTTCTACAATGTAAATTTCTTCTTGTTGAATTTCTTAATATTACTGCTAACTTTATTCCACTTACTTTTAGACACTACTATTTTAGATTATTTGGATTTATTATAGGTAATAATTCTACTATACATAGAAAATGTATATTTTTTCATATTGGTAATCTTAAAATAGGGAGTAATTCTACTATCAACTGGGGATGTTATTTAGATAATAGAAGAGGTATATATATAGGAAACAATGTTGGGATAGCACATAACACTAAAATTTACACATTAGGGCATGACATCAACGATGCATATTTTGCGACTAAGGGTGCTTCTGTTATCATTGAAGATAATGTATTCATATTTTCTAACTCTATTATATGTCCTGGAGTTAGAATAGGAGA
>JAZNJG010000036.1:0-22751 GCA_045577945.1 Bacilli bacterium
CAACTATTAATATTTCGTTAGAAACAGTTGAAGTTGAGAATATTGAAGTAACATACAATGTAAATTTTGTATTTGATAAAAATCTTACTCTTGAGTTATACGACTCAGTAGAATTAGATACAAAAATTGAATTAGTAGATAATACTATTGTGATAAGTGATCAAGTTTATATTAAATTAGATCTTTTAGAAGGTTTTATTTTAGATAAGATAACATCTGATAGTGGTTATTTAAATGCTATAGAAACTGATGAAAATTATTTATTATATTCATTAGTTATTAATGGAACTGATGTAAATGTTGAAATAACAACTAAAGAAGAAGTTGTTATAGAAGATGGCTATAAAGTTGAATTTGTATGTGATAATAATGTTTCTGTTGAAGTGTTTGATACACAAGATTACTCACTTCCAGGTAATGTCACAAATAGCACTTTTGCTAAAGATGGCTTAACAGGAGAAATTACAAAATCTGGTGAAGGACAAGTAAACTTTAAATTATTATTAAGCGAAGGATATGAACTTGATGAAATAATTATTAATAATCAAAATAGTCAAAATAATTCAAATTATTCTAATATTAAAGGTCCTAGTGAAACTAAAGCAAGTGATGTATATCGAATTACTAAAATTACTGGAGATATTATTGTAGAGATTAAAACTGTAAAAAGAGATAGTAATGGAGAATATAAATTCACAACTTACTATGAAGATAAAGAATATCAGTTCTTTGTAACTGGTGCTGAAGGTACATTTGAAGCAGTTATGGAGAATAATATTGTTAATATTATTTGTTCTGTTAACACTGAAGTAACATTAAGTGGAACTTTATATGGCTCTATAGTAGTGGCCAATAATGAAACAATAGATATGGAAATTAATCTATCTAATTGTACGATAATTAGTGATAAGAATTGTCCAATTTTGGTTGAAATTAGTGATGATGTTGACATTTCCGCAAAATTAGGAACTGAGAATTTCATTTATGATAATCGTGAATACTCAGAAGAGTTTACAGGAGCAATATATACTAATTGTGACCTTAAAATGAAGGGCAATGGAACACTAACGATTGTATCTAAAAATAACAATGGTATCCATAGTAAAGATGATTTAACGTTACAAAAACTAACATTATATATTGAATGTGAAGACAATGCAATTAAAGGAAATGATAGTGTAACTATTGAATCAGGTATTTATACTTTGATAGCTAGAACTGGAGATGGAATTAAAACTAATAATAGCGGTTTATATACATCGAGTTCACTTCAACAAGGAACTATTACTATTAATGGTGGTAATTTAGATATTTATGCTGCTTGCGATGGTATTGATGCAGCTTATGATGTTGTAATTAATGAAAGTACAGAATCTCCTGTGATTAATATATATACTGATAAATACTCTAAATATTCAGAAAGCGTTACAACACCTTCCATTGAGAACTTATTTATTAGAAGTAGTTCATCTGCGTATAAATACTCAATTATGTATTATAATAGTGATAGTGATTATATATGGGTAAACTCATCTACTAGTGAATATGTTAATGCTGGTGGAAGAATGTATTACTACTATCCAATGGAATTACATACTAATTATCAAGCAGTATATGTGTATGTTTATACTAATAGCCAAACTCAAGGTCAAAGTAGTTCATACTATGCAACTTCAGGTAGATTAACTTTTAATAGTAGCTATGATACAATTGCTTATAGTTCTCAAAGAAGAACATTTACTTGGACTAATTATGGTGTAGCTGATATGGGTTCTGGTGGAAATCGACCAGGAGGACCAGGAGGAATGCAAGATGGAAACACTGATAAAGGTGATTATTCAACAAAAGGGATAAAAGCTAATAATCAAATAACTATTAATGGCGGAATTATTTTAATAGAATCTTATGATGATGCCATTCATGCTAATAATGATGAGGCTATTGAAAGTGGTATAAGTCCTCTTGGAAATGTAACAATAAATGGTGGGTTAATTACAATAACATCAAATGATGATGGCTTACATGCTGATAATATTTTGGCTATAAATAATGGAGAAATTAATGTTTTGTCTTGTTATGAAGGTGCTGAAGGTAAATATATTGAACAAAACTCCGGTAAACTTTCGATTATTTCTAAAGATGATGGAATGAACTCTACCGCAACAGCCGCAACTACATCTCATCCATATGCAATTATGTTAAAAGGTGGATATCTTTATATGAAAACTGGAGGAGATGGAATCGATGCAAATCTAAATATAAATTATAAAGGTATATTATTTGATGGCATTACATGTGTGGTTATTTCCTCAAGCAATGGCAATAGTTGTTTAGATGCTGAAAGAGGATATACTTATAATAGTGGAAATGTTATTGCTTTTTCAATGAGTAATTGTGGGTTCTGGAATGAAGCAAAGAACTGTTATAATTTTACAGGGATAGGAAAATTTGTTCAAACAATTGGAAGTTTTTCTATTGGAAATTTCACAACAGTATCGATTTCTGGTGAAGTTGTTTTAGCTATTAAGATGCCTGTAAGTGGTTCTTATGGTTGTGTTTATTTAGGTTCTAATTCTGCCACGATTTTGAAAACTAATACATTTGATAATAATCTTGATGAAAATGGAGTTTATTATAAATAAATTTAATTATTAAAGTATCAAAATATATTATGTTTTGATACTTTTTTTATTATCTAACTATGAAATATATTTAGAATATGATATAATAATATATATAATATACGAATTAGGAGGAATATTATGAATAAAGTTTTATCTTTCTTTTCAAATAATAAAGTAGAAGATTTAGTTGTTAAAAATATTAGAGTGTATGGTTGGAAATTTGAATATGATCATCTATTAGTTAGTAGTATTAGTAAATATTTGTTTGAAGATTTAGAAATAATTGAAAATATTGCTCCAGAAACTAATACTAACCGTGATGGAAGAATAAGAGAAAAGAAATATATTACAGTTCATGATACAGGAGACACAGATCATGATCATACAGCTGCTTTTTGGAGTAACGTTGTAAAAGTTCAAGATTGGGAACAAGGTAGATATGAAGCAAGTTATCAATATGTTACAGGAAACGATGGTATATATCATAATATTCCAGATAATGAGATAGCATATCATGCAGGAGATAGTACATATTTTGATTATGGTCTAATAGATGCAAATGTTAGTGGTGATAATGAAAAACCAGTTGTTACTATTAGTAATGATGGTTATTATGAAATTGATGGAAAAAAATCAAGTATTGAAGCACCTCGTGCTCGTAAAGAAAGAAATGGTACAGTTATTTATGATAGATTGCCTATAACAAGTGATATTAATGATACAGGAGTTTTGTGCAAATTGGTTGATGGAAAGTATTATATTGGTGTTACATACTTTAACTCTGGATATGGATTAATTGCAAATCGTGGAGGAAATAACAACTCAATCGGTATTGAGTCCTGCATAAATGTCGGTAGTGATATTTATTTAACATGGCAAAGAACCGCAAAACTTGTAGCTAAACTACTTGATGAAAATAATTTAACATTTGATGATATTAAACAACATCATTATTTCAGTGGAAAAAACTGTCCTCAATCTATTAGAATGAATGGAATGTGGGAACATTTTATTGAATTAGTTAAAATGGAATATCAAGTGCTTCAATTTATTAAAGAAGGATACAAAATCAAATTAATAGTTGATAGTGAAGTTGTGAAACCAAATGGAAGAGTTGAATTAAGAGACTTTGATAAGTTTTATGAAGTTAAATATAAAATTCAAACGGAAAAAGATGGCTTAACCGAAGAGGCAGAATTTGAAATAGTTATATAATAAATTCATAATAAATATAATATAACAAGAAGGTGACTACATGATAACCGAAAAAGATTTATTAGCTGATATGCATACTCACACTATTTTTTCCTTGCATGCTCATTCTACAGTAAAAGAAAATGCTCTCGTAGCAAAAGCTAAAGGTTATAAATATATAGGTATTACAGATCACTTTATAGGCTATAAAGATAGTATAAATAGATCTAATCAAGTAGCTAGGTTAACAACACTTAGTATGTGTAATAATGATGACTGTGTTTTAATTCCATCATTTGAGTTTAATGTAGGACAGGATATATATGATAAAAGAGCATATAACAAAACTAAATGGAAACCGATAGGTCTTCATAGGAATTTTCTAGAGGAAGAAATTAAATCTATTGATGAACTTTATCAAAAATATGTGATTTATGCAAATTCGTTTAATTGTTTTATCCATATAGAAAGAGACTTAGATTTCTATCTAAGCGATGAGGAAAAAAAGAATTCAGAAAGTATTATAAATGATTTTTTAATTAAGATTTGTAAACTAGCGAAAGATAATAATATTTATTTAGAATTAAATGAATTATCATTTAGAAAAGGATATTATGATAGAATTAAATATTGGCTTACGTTCGCAAAGGAAAATGGCAACTTAATCTGTTTGGGTTCAGATGCTCATTATTGTGATGATGTGGGGGATTTTAAGTATTCTATAGATTTAATTAACAAAATTGATTTTCCTATAAATAGAATACTTAATTGTGATGAAGAAAAAATAAAGGAATTTATATAATTTATCTAATAGGAGTGCAATATGATTAAACATATAGTTTGTTTCAAAATAAAGGAAGAATATAAAAACAGAATAGAAGAAGCAAAAAACACTTTGCTTTCAATGAAAGAAAATGTTCCATTAGTTAAAGATATTCATGTGGGAATTGATTTTCTTCACTCTGCTCGTTCATATGATTTGATTTTAGAAGTTATTCTAGAGTCAAAAGAGGATTTGGAATTATATCAAAAAGATGAATATCACTGTAATGTTGTAAAGAAATTAATGCATGAAATTAGGGAAGCAAGTATAGCAATAGATTATGTGTTATAATTTATATGTTATTACTAAATAGTTAATATGTTACCAAAAAATGCAAATATTTTACTTTCAGTTGTAAATACAAAACTAAGAGATGAGTTTGCTAGTTTAAAAGAACTTTGCGAGAGATATGATGAAAATATCGAAGATATTAAAGATATTTTAAAAACAATTTCTTATTATTATGATGATAAGAATAATAGATTTGTGCATATATCAGTACTAAATAAATAACTAAATAAAATAATAGAGAGTTTAAAATGGAAAAAAAGAATAATTTAAAAGCTTGGATTTATTTATTACCTGCATTAGTACTAATTTTGGTATTTATGGTATATCCATTAATTGATGTTTTAGTATATTCATTTGAAGAAAATTATAATTTTGTAGAGCAAACATATACTGGAATTGGCTTCTTTAATTATGAATATGTTCTTAAAAACCAATTTTTCTTGCAGGCTGTAAAAAATACATTTTTGATTGTTATTATAACTGTTCCTTTATCTACGATAATAGCTTTAGCTATTGCGGCTGGTTTGAATTCGATAAAGGCTTTTAGGAATGCTTTTCAAACAATATTTTTCTTGCCATATGTTACTAACACTATAGCAATTGGATTAGTATTTATGATAATATTTGATGTTACACCATATACTGATGGATTCATAAATATGATTTTAAATATATTTGGAACTGAGCCTATTGATTTTATTGATGGCCCATATTGGGCAAAAATGTTTGTCTTATGTTTCTACATAATTTGGGTTGTAATGCCTTTTAAAATTTTAGTATTAGTTGGCGCATTGCAAGGAGTGGATAAAGGTTTATATGATGCTGCTCGAATTGATGAAGCATCAAAGTTTACGATGTTTAAGAGAATTACGATTCCGATGATTTCCCCATATATTTCATATCTTGTTATTACAGGTTTTATTGGTGCTTTTAAACAATATAGTGATAGTGTAGCTCTATTTGGCACTGACTTAAATGAACAAGGAATGAATACAATCGTTGGATATGTTTATGAAATGTTATATAATGAAACTGGAGGATATCCTTCATATGCTTCTGCAGCTGCTATTATTTTATTCATAATAGTTTTAGCAATTACTTGTATAAACCTATTAATGAATAAAAAATATGTTCATTATTAGGAGGTTCTTATGGCAAAAGGAAATTTTGTTGAAGAAGTTTATAAGAAGAAGAGCACTAAAGTATCTAAGGCAGCTGGTATAACTGGAAAAGTTCTTGTTTATTCGTTTTTAGGATTTTGGGGTTTAATTGTTTTATTCCCATTTTATTGGATGATAGTGACATCAATTAAAGCTGTTTCTGATTATAATGGTGAAGTAACGCCAGAATTAATACCTTCTAATCCTGTTATTGATAACTATATTTCTGCACTTAATGATGGTTTACTAGGTAATGCAATTTTAAATACTGTATTGTTTTCTTTAGTTAGTACAGCAATAATGGTTATAGTTATTATTCTTGCAGCATTTGCATTTGCAAGATTACAATTTAAAGGAAAAAATTTATTGTTTACTTTTTTATTGTCGTTGATGATTATTCCTAATGAATTAGTAATTATTACAAATTATGTTACGATTGTTAATCTTAATTTAACTAATACCTTTATAGGATTAGTAATGCCATCAATAATGTCAATTTTCTATATTTATTTATTAAGACAAAGTTTTATGCAAGTTCCTGATGAAATATATAGAGCTGCTAAGATTGATGGAACAAGTGATTTTAAATATATGTGGAAGGTTTTAGTTCCAATTGCTAAGCCTACAATAATATCAATTATCATTTTGAAATTGATTGAATGTTGGAATTCATACGTATGGCCAAGATTAATTACAACTGAAAAAGACAAATTCTTAATCTCAAATGCAATTGAGTATATTAAATCAAATGGGTTTGGCAGAGAAAATATCCCAGCAATGATGGCAGCAGTAGTTATTGTCTCTATTCCAATTATTATAGTATTCTTAGTCTTTAGAAAACAAATAATGACTGGTGTTGCTAAGAGTGGATTAAAGGGGTAGAACTATGAAAAAGTTTATTAATAAATATATATTAGTTTTATGTATTTTCTTTATGACAATATGTTTTATTGGTTGCCATGGTCAAACAAAAAATGACTTACTTCCAATTCCTGATGAGTTTGATACGACTAGAAATTACGAAATCAGTTTTTGGGCTAAAAACGATGATAACCTAGTTCAGCAACAAATTTATGATGAAACAATTAAGAGATTTCAAGAATATTATCCTAACATAAAAGTAAATATTGTTCAATATTCTAA
The DNA here is from genome assembly GCA_045577945.1 of Bacilli bacterium. Lineage (GTDB taxonomy): Bacteria > Bacillota_I > Bacilli_A > ML615J-28 > CAG-698 > CAG-698. The sequence continues at coordinate 7,236 of JAZNJG010000036.1, forward strand.
ATATCCTGATATTTACAATGATGTAATCAAAAATATTTCTACAAAAACAACTCCTAATGTATGTATTACATATCCAGATTATGTAGCTACATACATTCAAGGTAATAATGTGGTTGTTCCGCTTGATAATTTTATTGAGAATAAAAAATATGGATTAGGTGGAAGTGAAATTAAATATGATACAATTAGTGAAGATGAAATTTATGAAAAGTTTTTAAACGAAGGTATTGTTGATGGAAAACAGTATGTTATTCCATTTATGAGATCATCTGAAGCGACTTATGTTAACAAGGACTATGTTGAAAGATTAGGATATACACTTCCTGAAGTTCTTACTTGGGATTTCATTTGGGAAGTAAGTAAAAAAGCTAAAGAAGAAAGACAAAACGAGAGGGAGTTTAATCCTTTCATCTATAAATCTACAGATAATATGATGATTCAAATGACTAAGCAATTAGGATATGGATTTACAACAGATGACGGAGGAATAGAATTATTTAATGATGATGTAGCCAACCTATTGATGGAAATATCAGAATATGCCTCAATAAATTGTTTTACAACTTTTACTAGAGTAAGTTATCCTGGAAACTTCTTTAACAGAGGAAATTGTGTGTTTGCTATTGATTCAACTGCTGGTGCTACATGGATGGGTTCAAATGCACCATTAATGGATATTCCAGAAGAAGAGGTAGAAAACTTTGAAACTGTTGTATTACCAGTTCCTCAATATGATGTTAACAATCCTCAAATGATTTCTCAAGGACCATCGGTTTGTATCTTTAATAAAGATGACAATCAAGAGGTATTAGCATCTTGGTTATTTGTTCAATTCTTATTAAATGATCAAACGCAAATTGATTATGCAAAAACAGAAGGTTATATTCCTGTTACCAAAACAGCTGTTAATTCTAGTGAATATCAATACTATTTAAATAATCCTTCAAATGAAAGTGTTGAATTTTATAAAACAAAGATTGATGCTAGTAAAGTAGTAATAAATAATGTAGAAAATACTTTCATTACTCCTGTATTCTATGGTTCATCACTAGTAAGACAGGCGGGAGGTAATTTAATAGAACTTGCGGCTAAGTGTAAAACAAAAGCCACAAGAGAAGAAATTGATGAAATGTATAAAAAGACTCAAGAAAAATATTCGTTCCTAACGCAAATAGGCGATTTAGGACCATATCCAACAACTGCCAAAGTTTTAATAATTTCACTAATCGTGGTGTGGATTGGAATAGGCGGAACATATTTATACATTTATTTAAAAAATAAAAAAGTTAGAAATAACAATGTTGAAAAAAGTAATAAAATATAATATAATAATATTGATAAAATAAATATTTAAAGGAGAAGCTTATATGAAGAAAATTTTATCATTTATTGTACTTGCATTTTTAATGCTTGTCATCGTTGGTTGTGGAAAAGAAGCAACCTTAAAGTTTGGTAAGGATTCTTTTGAAGTTACTGTAGGTCAAGAATTAGTTCTTGAGCCAGTAATTGAAAACTCAGAAGAAAAAGTTACCTATACTGTTAGTGCTGATGGTTTAAAACTTGTTGAAGGAAATAAGTTTTTAGCTGAAGCAGTTGGAAGTTACACAATTACTGCTAAATTAGAAGAATTAGAAGTTAAAATAACAGTTACTGTTGTTGCAAAAGGTGCAATGACTCATGCAGAATTTACTGCTGCTGAACTTGATTCTGAAGTAGTAGTTGATACTTACATTTTAGCTCGCCAAGGTTGGTGGAGTGATGATGCAGGTGGAAAAGCTAGTTTCTATACTCAAAACGAAGAAGCTGGATACTTTATTTATAATTTACCTTGTACTGAAGAACAATATAACAATGAATTAAAAGTTGGAACAAAAATCAGAGTAAAAGGTATTAAAGCTGAATGGTCAGGAGAAGTAGAAATCATTGAAGCAACTTATGAAGTATTAGATGGAACATACACTCCTAGTGCATTAGACTTAACAAATGAATTTGGTGCAGAAGATTTAATTAAACATCAAAACAAATTCATTACATTAAAAGGATTAAAAGTTGTTGCTTCTAATGAAGAAGGTGCTGCATTCTTATACAAATGGAATGGAACTGGAAAAGATGGCGATGATTTATATTTCAATGTTGAATTAGGTGGAAAAACTTATACATTAACTGTTGAATCATATTTATGCGGAAAAGGCACAGAAGTTTATGAAGCAGTTAAAGCATTAAAAGTTGGAGATATGATTGATGTTGAAGGTTTCTTATATTGGTATGAAGGACCTCAACCACATATTACTAAAGTTAGTGCTTCTACATATGTTAAACCTGAATTAACTCTTTCTTCTGATGGAAAAGTTCTTGTAGGTGAAACATTAAAATTAGATGTTAAAACAAATCAAGAAGGAACTATTAAGTGGAGTTCTAGTGATGCAACAGTAGCAACAGTTGCTGATGGAGTTGTAACTGGAGTTAAAGCTGGTGAAGTTACTATTACTGCTGAAATTAATGGTTTAAAAGCCGAAGTAAAAGTTGTTGTTGAAGCGAAAGCTGAATTAAAATTAGATGGTGAAAAAGAAGTTTATGTTGGTTCAACTACTTCTTTAGTTGCTACATTAACTGGAAGTGATGCAAAAGTTGAATTTGTATCTTCAGATGATGCAGTAGCAACAGTTGACGCTTCTGGTGTTGTAACTGGTGTCAAAGCTGGTAAAGCTACTATTACTGCTAAAGCTGGAGAATTAGAAGCTAAACTTGAAGTTACTGTTAAAGATGTTCCTCAAATTACTTATGAAGGATCATTAGAACTTGAAATTGGTGCTACTTTACAATTAAATTATGAATTAGAAGGTTCATGGGAATCATCTGATGAAGCTGTAGCTACAGTTTCTAATGGATTAGTTACTGCTGTTAAAGCTGGTGAAGCTACAATCACTGTAAAAGCAGGTGAATTAAGTGCTTCTGTTAAAGTAGTTGTTAAATCTGGTACATTTAAAGTTACTTTCTTAGATCGTACAGGAAAAGAATTAGCTGTAGTAGAAGTTAAACCTGGAGAAGCTGCTAAGGCTCCAGAAGCTCCTGCTGTAAGTGGATATGAATTTGATAAATGGGATGTTGATTTCTCTAATGTTCAAAGTGATTTAACTGTTAAAGCTATTTACAAGCAATTACTAAAGATCACTTACGTTGCATTAGGTGGAACACTTCCTGCTGATGCTGTTAAATCATTTAAAGCTGGTGAAGATGTTACATTACCTGTTCCTACAAGAGATGGATATATGTTCTTAGGTTGGACAAAAATTAGAGGTGGAAAAGACTATATCACTGAATTAAAAGGTCAAACATCTAACATTACTTTATATGCTAACTGGTTAGAAAATTCTGGAGATGCAGGATTTACTGTAGGTACTGGTCAACAATTTGCAACTATTTCTGACGCATTAAAATATGCTACAGAAGGTTCTACAATTACTGTAGTTTCAGGAACATATAGTGAACAAATTACAATTGATAAGAACAATATAACTTTAGTTGGTCCAAACGCTGAAATTAGTGCTGTTTCTGGTACAAGAAATCCTGAAGCTGTAATCAATGGTAACATTACTGTTGCTGATGGTGTTGTTGGATTAACAGTTAAAGGATTCGAATTAAAAGGATCTAATGTGATTGCATTTTCTGGAAATACTTCAAATGTTGTAATTAAGAACAACATTATGGTTGGTAAAATTTCTGCAGCAGGTTCTAGTGGTGATACAAATGCTGTTATCGACTTTGCTGGAAATGCTACAAATGTAGAAATTACATTTAATAAAATCACTTTAGACTCATCAGTTGGTTATACATCAGCTGTTGATGTAGCTGGTATTTCAACAAATATCAATATTAGTGATAACTATATGACAAGTACAACAAGTACTGATTTAGATGTATTTACAGTTGTTTTAAGATCTTTAACTGGTGATATTTCTGTTAATAGAAATGAAGTTATTAGATTTGCTGGTAACTATTGGACATACTGGTTCACTTCTATTAAAAATAATGCTGTCATCGAAGTATGTGATAATAATATCGATGGTTTAGCAGCAGCTACTGCAGCATGTGGTATTGCTATTGATGGCTTATTAAATGATACTATGTATTTATACTTTATTGGTAATAAATTTAGTTACTGTAAAGATACTGTTTTAGGTATTAGAGGTTCTGGTACTAGTGATTCTACTTCTAATGCACATGTAAAAGTTATGTACAACCAATTCTTAAATACTTCATCTCGTATGAGATTTGGTATGAGCAAAGCTAATTTCTATTTTGGTAATAACTATGCATATCAAGCTTGGACTGACCAAAGTAGTACTGCAAGCATAAAAGCTCCTGAAGTTGCTAAAGATGATTACACATCAGTTGAATTATTAGAAGCTGCTTATGCTGAATATAAGAAATCTTATGATAATACATTTGGAAAAATTGAATATGTTTTAGATGGTGGACAATTAAATGCTGGTAGCAGATATGTTATTGGTTCTGTAGTTAAACTTCCTACACCTGTAAGAGAAGAATCTACATTCTTAGGTTGGAGTTTAGTTGAAGGTGGAACTGATTATATTACTGAACTTCCTGCAACTCAAACTGGAGATGTTAAATTGTACGCAAATTGGATTAAATTATCTTACTTTGAAATTGAATTTGACCATGATGGTGGTGTATCTAATGATTTATATGTAGCTAAAGGTAATGCTACAACTACAATTGAAGTACATAATTATAACTACAACGAAAGTGATTTCTGGGGTGGTGGTTATGCTACACAAATATTCATCGGTAATTCATCATGTGACCCAACTGCTACATTCTCTGACCGTATTTATATTGGTAAAGATAGTGTATCTGGATTATATGTAATCAAAGGTATTTTAGTTTCTGGTGGTTCTTCATGGGCTGAAGGTGCTGAATATGTTCTTACTATTTCTTCATCTTGCTCTTACTATAGAACATATCACAATGCAATCCAACTATTACAAGTTGGTCAAGTTGTTGGATTTAGTAAACCATTAGCAGAATTTACAAATGCTGCTCCTGGTCAAGTATACTTCTATACTGATGCTCCAACTGAATCAGTTATTACATCTAAACTTACATCTAATGATCAATTAATTGCCCCATCAAAACTAGGATATGAATTCTTAGGATGGTATGATGCTGAAGGTAATCTATATGATAGTATTTTAGATGTTCAAGGAAACTGTAAATTAAAAGCTAAATGGAAAGAATTAAATCCTGTAACAGATATCGTTGTTTCTGATATTTGCACAGAAATGGTTACATATTCAACATATCAAATCGCTGCTAAGGTTGCTCCAGCAGATGCATACTTCCAAGATGTATATTATGAATCAAATAATCCTGATGTGGTTAGTGTTGATAAAGCTGGTTTATTAACTGCTGGTAACGCTGGTACAGCTACAATTACTATTTATGACTATATGAAGAAAGTAGTTAAGACATTTGATATTAGTGTTTACCCAATTACTTCATTAGATGTTAACTTTGAAGATGATGCAACTGGTGTTTTAGAAGTTGGCAAGACTACTCAATTAAAAGCATATGCTTTAGGTAAAGACACTGCTAATACTACATTTACATATAAATCTAATAATGAGGCTATATTAACTGTTGATGCTAATGGTTTAGTAACTGCAGTTGCTGAAGGTGTTGCTACAATCACTGTTAGTGACAATAACCCTCTAACAAATGATTTAGATGTTGCAATTTTAGTTTCTGCAAAATCTACAGCTACAAAAGTTGATGAAATTGTAGAATTAATTAAAGCTAATAACTTTGCAGTAGTTCAAACTGGAAATGCTTGCTTATATAATGATGGAGTTAATAGAGTATACGATTCAATGTATGGTTCTGTTAATAATTATCTATTTGATGAATTTGTTGTAGATTCTTCTTATGCAGCTACTGCAGAAGCAAATACAAGTGGACATAGAGATCGTAGATCAACTGACCAAATCGAATTCGTTACTGTTCATGATACAGCTACACTTACTGGTACAGTTGAATCAATCGCTAATGTTATGTCAACTGGTGAAACATCAATTCACTATACTGTTGGTAATGATAAGATTTTACAAGTAGTTCCTGAAAAATACATTGCATATCATGCAGGTGATGGAACTGGCGTTGCATTCCAATGGCAAAAGACTGGTGTAAAAGCTACTTCAAATGATTATCCAGAATTTGATATCGTTCAAGAAGGTGGCAAATGGTATTTCACAATTAATGGTCAAAAGACAATTGTTGAAGCTCCTATCTCTGACGGAAATAAGACAATCCAAAATCCTTCTAAGGAAAACTTACCTGAATTAGGTCACACTTGGAAGATCGTTGATGGTGAATATTATGTAGGTAATAACTGGGTATGCTTCTCACAAAATATCAAAGGTATTATTTCTTCTCGTGGTGGAAATAATAACTCTATCGGTATTGAAATGTGTGTTAACTATACTAACGATATCTACGATACATTCCAAAGAACAGCTCAATTAGTTGCTGATATCTTAATTAGAAATAACTTAGATCCAACAAGAGTTAAACAACATAATACTTACTCTGGAAAAGGTTGTCCACAAGTATTATTAGCTGGTGGAAACTGGTGGGATTTCATGGAAATGGTTGATTTGAACTATGAAATCATGAAAAACTATTCTGGAGCTAAGATTACTATGAAGTCTAACAACCCTGAAATCGTTGATAACACAGGTAGAGTTGTAAATGCTCCATTAACAACTTGTCAAGTTTCTTATGATGTGACAGTTGAATTAGATGGCGTATCTAAGACTATTACACTTTACAGTGTAATTCCTGGAACAACAACTTGGGAAATGTGGGATGGATCTTATCCTTCTAAATTAGTTTGGAACAATGGCAAATTTGCTAGAAAATATTAATATAAGTTATTTAAGTAAATATTAATAAAATAGATACTCCTGTAGAGAATTCCTCTACGGGAGTTTTATTTTAAAAAAAATATATTTTTCTTGAAAATACTTCTAATTTAATATATAATATATATGTATTGAGGAGGATTTAATCTATGAAAAAATGGTTCAAACAACAATCACGTTTATTACAAATTATTTTACTTTTAATCCCTATTGTTAACTGGGTAGTTGAAATTTGCATAAGATGGGAAGATTGGAGCAAACATAAAGGACTTATTAAACTAATCTTTGCTATTATTGCTACATTCGGTTTAGGTAACTTCTTAGGTTGGTTAGACTTAATTTGGGTATTATTAACTGGTAATTTATTCTTAGTTGACTAATATGTTTAAAGTTCTAGGATTCTAGAACTTTTTTATTTTATAATATTATTATTTAATTAATTTATTATAAAGATTTATTACATTTTATATTAATTATTTTCTTGTTTTTTTATTATTCTTCCATTATAATATTATAGAGGTGTATTGAGATGATTACTTTTGAAAATATAAAAAATAATGAATATATTAACCTGCTAGTAAACGAAGCTGACAAAGTGCTATGGGAAATTGAGTTTACTGAACACTCAAAAGTTCATGTGATGAAGTGTGTTGATGTAGCTTCAAAAATTCTTAAAAATCTGAATTATTCAAATAGAGAAATAGAACTATGTAAAATCGCGGCATATATGCATGATATTGGTAATGTTGTAAATAGAAAAAATCATGCTCAAAGCGGGGCGATTCTTGCATATGATGTGCTTAAAAATATGAATATGGAACTATCTGATATACTAGAAGTAGTTAAAGCTATTGGTCATCATGATGATTCTAGCGCAGCACCAGTTAGTGCTATTTCTGCTGCTTTAATAATTGCGGATAAGACTGATGTGAGAAGAAGTAGGGTAAGAGAAGATGCATTAGATGATTTTGATGATATTCACAACCGAGTAAACTATGCCGCAAAGGAATCTAAAGTAGTTATAAAATTAGATGACAAAGATGATAAAAAGGGAGAAATTGATTTAATTATAAAGATTGATACTACTGTTTGCCCAGTAATAGAGTATTTCCAAATATTTTTAGAAAGAATGAATCTGTGCAAAAAAGCCGCAAACTATTTAAATATGAATTTTAGATTAATTATAAATGATAGTATATTAATGTAGTTAAATATGGATGATTAATGAACAAAACAATACGCTTATGTATTGTTTTTTAATTGCTTTTTATATCTAAATTTGATACAATATATACATAAAAAGGAGATGATTAAATATTATGGATCCGTACTCCCCTCTGTCCTATATTATTATAGTTTTATTAATAGCTTTGTATGTTTTCTTTTCCGCATGTGAAGCAGCATTTGAAAATGCAAATTATTATAAAATTGAAGATTGGGCTAGTGAAGGAAATAAAAGAGCAAAAATGACATCTTTTATTTTGGATAGTTTTGATTTAGCTTCAATAACAATTATTGTGGCTAAGTGTTTATTAACTGTGGTAACTATTGTTTTAGGTACTTTATTATTTAGTAATATAATTAATAATTATCTGCTTGCTTCAATAGTATCAGTTTTATCTTTTATTATTATAATATATTTCTTAGGTGAATCTTTACCAGAAACTTTGGTAAGACGAAATAGCGAAAGAATTGCTTTGGATCTTGTTTTACCATTTATTGTATTTAGATTTGTTTTATACCCATTAACATTTATATTAGGTTATTTTGTTAAACTTACAAAAAGAATATTAGGTGAAAACAAAGAAGAAAATTTAAATGAAGATGATTTTCAAAATATTGTTGATCAAAAGTTTCAAGATGGTGAAATTGATGAAGAAGAAAGTGATTTGATTATTGCGGCGGTAGATTTTACTGAAATAATTGTTAATGATGTTTTAACAAAAAGGGAAAATATTGTAGCATTGGATATAAACAAATGTAATGCAAAATATTTGCTAAAGTTTTTTCAAGAACAAAAGTATTCCCGTATACCTATTTATAAAGATAATATAGATAATATATTAGGTATATTACATGTAAGAACATTTTTAATGAAATATATTAAAAATAATAAGATTTCTATTAAGGAATGTTTATTACCATGTTATAATGTTGGGCCAAAAATTACTTTGATGGAAATGTTAAATGGTTTTAAAGAAAAGAAAACTCATATTGCTATTGTAAAAGAAAAGAAAAAGACAATAGGAATGGTTACAATGAAAGATGTACTAGAAGAATTAGTTGATAATATTGACGAGAAAGGTACTTCAGATGGTGATAATAATGATTGAGATGGCTCTTGTTATTATCTTAGTTGTTTTACTTTTTATGTCGATTGGTTATTCTTCTTCTAGGATTATATATAAAGATGTTAGTGTTTTGAAGTTGCAAAGCGCTAGCGAAAATGGGAATAAAAAAGCATCAAAAGCTTTATATATTCGTAATAATTATTTGTTACATTTACCAACATTTATTTTTGGTAATGTCCTAACTAATATTTTGTTTGCTTTTATTGGGTATATGTTATTTAGAAGATTATTTGATAATAACATTGAACTATATAGTATTTTAATTATATTTCCAATAATGGTTATTCTTGGTGAAATTGTTCCTAAGACAATTGCTTCAAGATATTATGTATCTGTGGCTAAATATTTAGCTAATTTAATTTATTTCTCTCATATAATCTTTACCCCTTTTACTATATTCCTTAGAAAATTACTTAAGAATGTGGAAATAGAAAATGAAGAAGACGAAGATGAAGATGAAGAAGATTATAGTGGTGATGAATTACTAGAATTAATTGATGAAATTGAAGAAGAAGGTTTCATTGATGATGATACAAAAGAACTTGTAGCTTCTGCTATTGAGTTTAAGGACACTGTAGCTGAAGAAATAATGACACCAAGGGTTGATATATTCTCATTTGATATAAATGATAATATTAAGAATATATTAAAAGAAAAAGAATTATTTACATATTCAAGAATACTATTTTACGATGAAACAATTGATAATATTATTGGTATTGTTTCCTCTCGAAAACTAATATTAAGTTTATTAACCGAAAAGAGAACTAATCCTCGTGATTTCTTAGTTCCTCCTATTTATGTTCCTAAAGGGATGTCTTCAATAAACATTTTAAAGAAAATTAAAGAAACACAAACTCACATTGCTATTGTAATAGATGAATTTGGTGGAACACTTGGAATTATAACTTTAGAAGATTTATTAGAAGAAATCGTAGGAGAAATTTGGGATGAAATGGACGTTGTAGAAGTAGAGTTCAAGCAAAAGTCAGATGGTTCATATATTGCTAATGGAGATATGAATCTTGATGATTTGTTTGAATTAATTGAATATGATAATGAAAATTATGAATGTGCATATTCAAGTGTGGCAGGTTGGTGTCTTGAAATGCTAGATGATTTTCCAAAAGTAGGCAATACATTTGATTTTGATAAATATCAAATTGTTATAACTAAAGTTAAAGGATATCGAGTAGAAGAAATTAAAATCTTAAAAATAAATAATAAAAATTAGAAATTATAAAAGGTTATTATTATGAAAATTAAAAGCAAATTTTTAAAAGTATTATTAATTGTAATTACAGTTTTAATTGTGTTTTTTGTAACTATGGCAATTATTCCTCCAAAGGATGTAATTGAAGATAATCCATTTATTATCGAAAAAGGTGCAAGACCACTAGTTGCGGCACATCGTGGAGGTAAAATATTAAACCCAGAAAACACTTTTAAAGCATTTAATGCGGCTTATGAAGAATATAATGTAGATATTTTAGAATTAGATACAGTTTTGACTAAAGATAATGAACTAATTCTAATTCATAATACAACTTTAAATTCTTGTACCGATATTGAAGTTATAAACAATAGTGATGAAGACTATTATGTTTCTGATCATACCCTTGAAGAAATTCAAAAATTAAACTTTGGATATAATTTTAAGAAAAATGATGAATATCCTTATCGTAATATATTAGAAGGTGTTAGTGACGAAGACAAGTCAAAAGTATTAAAAGAAAATGATTTAAGAGTTGTTACGATAGAAGAGCTATTTGAAAAGTTTAAGGACACTGATTTAATGTTTATTGTTGAGATTAAAGATAGTGAAGATCGTGGATTTATTGCTACTGATAAGTTGATTTCTTATATTAAGGAATATAAACTTGAAAAAAGAGTTGTTGTTGGGACATTCCATCCAGAAATTGAAAATAAATTACAAACTGATTATCCAGAAATCATGCGTGGAGCATCAACTTCAGGTGCCGCAAAATTTGTTATCACTCAAATGTTAGGTGTGAATTTATTTGATAATTCTGATTTTACATGTTTGCAAATTCCAACATCATATGATTTAGGCATTGAATTTAAACTTGATAAAAAGTCTTATATTAGAAGGGCTCATAGAAGAAATATTTCAGTTCAATTCTGGACTATAAACGATAAGGAAGAAATGAAACACTTAATAGAACTAGGTGCTGATGTAATAATGACTGATGCTCCTGACCTTCTTATCGAAGTTATTAATGAAATGGGTTTGAAATAATATAAAAATATTGACAATGAATATATATTATTTAATGATATGTATTTATTGTCTTTTTTTTGCGAACTTATATAATATTTTTTCATTATTTTTACTATAAAAATTCTTAATTCAACATTATGTTTATTTAAACTATCAGTATAATAAATATATTTGAAAATAAATGATAAAAAATAAATAATATGTGTAGGGAATATGATTACTTGGAATTTATATAATAATAAAGTGCTTGGCTAATTCTCTATTGAATTAATTTTATTTTTTTAGGAGGTAATTATGTCAATTTTAATATCTTGTATAGGTGGAAGTGATCTGATTAGAAGTTTTCATGATGGCCCACTTTTAAACATAGTTAGATATCATAAAGATATAAATAAATGTTATATTTTTCTATCTACTAAAGTGGAAAAAATACATAATGATACAAATAAGGATTATTATCAAAGAGCTTTTTCAGAAGTGTTTAATGATCGTAACATTGAATATATTTACATACCACTTAATGTATATAAGGTTAACGATTTTGATAAATAATATACTTCTAAGAATGATTTATTATAGTTAAGAAATTGTTATAATCTGAATATTTAATGAGTATTAAAAATATTGCTAAATAAAGTGTATAAGTATTTATTTGTAATTATTTTATGTGTGTTTCTTATCAATATTTGTCATTTGACAAAATATACTTATAATGATATAATAAATATTATTAAAGATTTGTATGTAAGAGAATATATGGAGGAATTATGAAGAAATGTATGTTTAGTATATTTATGCTTATGACTATGCTCTTTTCGTTATTTATGATTTCGTGCACTGGTTATGAGTATACGGTAAAGTATTATAAAGAACTTTCTGAAGGAAATTATGTGGAAAGTAAAATTGAGAGGTTATATAGTGGTGATAGTGTTCTTAATTTTGAACCAGGTGCTGAGGAACATTATACAGTGAATTATATTAAGAGTAAGTTAACTGGTGATTTCACAAATGATGAGAATGTGGTGTTGGAAGTTTATTATGATGCTATTAGATATTCTGTTACTTTTGATATTGGTGGGTTGCAACTAGTTAGTGGTGAGTTGAGTCAAAAGGTATTTTATGGAACAAATGCGATAGCTCCTATTGTTTCTGACACTGATAAGGCTAAGTTTGTTTCGTGGGATGTTTCGTTTGAAAATGTTAGTTCTAACTTAGTTGTTAAGGCTATATGTAATAATGAAGCTTTTATAAAGGTTTTTAATAAGTTTGAAAATCTTGATGGTACTTACTCAACTGTTGAAAAGGAGATTTTAACTGTTGATGCTACTTTAGGTGTTTATACATATAATCCAAATGGAGCTGAGTATTATACTGTTAATAGTGAATTGAGTGTGTTATCATGTGATCCTAAGGTGGATAGTGATAATTCGATTGTTGTGGTGTATGATAGAGAAGTATATGATGTTAAGTTTGAACTTAATGGTTTAGATCATATAAGTGGTGATTTAACACAAAGTATAAAATATGGACAAACTCCTGTTGCTCCATTTGTTAAGGATAATAGTAAATGTAAGTTTATTGGTTGGGATGGATCGTTTGATAATATTACTGAAGATGTTACTATTAAAGCTTTAGTTTCTTCTGATTCTGTTGTGAAAGTTTATACAAAGTTAGAGAAATTGGATGGAACATATGAAGAAGTAGAAGTTGAAACTTTAACAGTTGATGCGTTTAAAGGAGACTATTTACATTCTCCAAAAAATATTGACTATTATGTTGTTAATAACGGTTTGAGTGTTCTTACTTGTGTCCCAAGTGTTTTAGAGGAAACAAAGGTTGTTGTTGTCTATGATAGAGAAGTATACGAAGTTAAATTTGATGTGAATGATTTGGATTTGATTAGTGGTGAACTTATTCAAACAATTAAATATGGAGAAACTCCTGTTGCTCCAGTAGTTAAAAACAATAGTAAATGTAAATTTGTTAAGTGGGATACATCATTAGAAAATATTACTAGTGATGTAACAATTAAAGCTCTAGTTTCTTCTGAAGCTGATGTAAAAGTTGTTGTTTATAAAGAAAATTTAGATGGTGAATATGTATTCTTTAATGAAACTGTCATAAAGGTAAACACTAAAGATGGTGAATATACACATAAATTTCCTATTATTGCTAATTATGTGTTTATAGGTGATAAGAGTAATTTAACTTGTATTCCCGATATGTTAGAAGTGCAAGAACTAACTCTTTATTATGATTTACAAAGATTTACAGTTACTTTTGAAATTGGTGATTTAAGCCATGTTAGTGGAGAATTAGAACAAACGATTCCATATGGAGGTAGTGCAATTGCTCCAGAGGTTTCTGGTACTAGAACGTCTGCTTTTAAAAACTGGGATAAATCATTTAATAAAATAACTGGTAATCTTACTGTTAAAGCTGTTTGTACTACTGATGCTAAGATTACAATTGTAAATTATTTTGAAAACCTAACTGGTGGTTACACTGAAGGAGAAAAGAAAGTGATGAATGTTTCAGCATTACCTGAAACATATACATACAATCCTGCTCCTGTTACTAATTACAATTTGAATGAAACACTAACAAATTCTTCTTGCCCTTTATATGCGGGAGAAGAACAAACATTAAGTGTTTATTATGATTTAAAGAGATATACTGTTGTTTTTGATCTTGGAGAATTAACTTTAGCAAATGGTGCATTAACACAATCTATTCCTCATGGAGGAAAAGCTATTGCTCCAACTGTTACTGAAAGTGAAACTATTAAGTTTAATAAATGGAATATTCCATTTGATAATGTAACAAGTGATTTAACTGTTGTTGCGGTTGTTGATGTATATAATCCTATATACACTAGAGCTGATTTAGAATGTGTTGCTCTTGATCTTAGTGCTAATTATATTCTGTTAAGTGATATTAGTTTGAGTAGTGCTCATTGGACTACATTAGGTGTATTTTCTGGTAAATTCTTAGGGAATGGTCATGTTATTTCTGGTTTAAGTTTTGACGGTAGAAATGAAACAGGATTATTTGCTAATAATAAAGGTATAATAGACGGTGTAGTGTTTAAAGACTGCAAAGTGAATTATTCTTTAGGTAATGCTGATGGTTGGAATATTAATACATCATTTGTGGCGTGTAAGAATGAAGGTACTATTAAGAATTGTAGAGTGATAGGATCAAATTCGTTCGTTTTCAATTATAATGCTTCTGCTGATGTTGGATGTTATAGTGAATCTGCCTTTAAACATTACAAATGGAGTACAACTTTTAGAGCAGGTAGTTATGCTGCATATAATTATGGATTAATTGAAAATTGTACAGTTGAAGGGTCATTGAACTTTAGCATTAAATCTGATGTATACTATATTTACAATACTTTGATTCCATATACAAATGCTGGAAATGGAAGTTTGACTATAACTGCATATGGAGTATTTGGTGGATTTTGTGCTGAAAATAACGGAAACATTGAAAAGTGTACAAGTAACGCTAATATCAAATCTACAAGTTCATCTAAATCAGTATCAGATCAATCTGGTATAGGTAGAAATGATGCTTCTGCGTATACTAGTGTTACATATGGTTCAGTAACTGGTATAAATAATAAAGTTATAAATGGATGTAGAACGCTTGTTCCTACTTATGATAATTCTTCTGTAAGTACTAACTGCGATAAGGCACATGCCGCAAACTATATTACTACGGATTCTAATATGAAATCATTAGTTGGATCAAATAGTGCAAATAGTGGAACTATTACAAATAGTGTTGCCACAACAAGCTAGAATAATTATAAATATAAATAATATAAAAATATAGGCTCTGTAAAAAATCCTTGTGATAAATAATTTTAAAAAAATTATTTATGACGATAAATCGTCCCTGTCAAGAATTCTTGTGACGGTTTATTGTCAAGAACTCTTGTGATAAAAAGAGCCCTGTCAAAAATTCTTGTGAT
>JAZNJG010000037.1:0-5902 GCA_045577945.1 Bacilli bacterium
TATTATTATAATATTTCAAAAAAATAAAAAAAGGATAAATATTGATTAATTTTAAGAAAAGTTGTAAAATAAGTATGCTATTATATGATTATAAAAAATAGCAAAATAGTAAATATAATTAAGGAGGATTTGTATGAAAAAAGTATTAGCATTTCTATTTACTTTTGTGTTATGCTTAGGCTTATTCGGTTGTGCAGGAAGTATAGCGAATGGTGAAGACTACACAATTGATAAAGAGATAGTTATTGACAAAGAAATTACAATCGAAGAATCAAAGAAAGCTTTTGATGAATTAGAAGAAGGCGAAGAAGCAAAATATGTGTCTTGCGACTTCCAACTTAAACAATCATTTATGGGTCAATCAATGACAATGAATATGAAAATGACATTAGTTACTGATGGATCATTAATAAATGGAAAGATGGCTGCATCAGTTGCATCTGGCGCCACAAATATTTCTTATAATCTATATATTAAAGATAATTACTTCTTGCTTGACTTAGGCGCAATGGGCGGTAAAATGAAAGCAGAAATTCCAAATGATGAAGAAATTGATGTGGATGATTTAGGAGGATATGATTTTGCGGAAATAATTGAAGAATTCTTCGAAGATGCAGATGAATTATCTGAAAATATAAAGACTGGTTATGATTCAAAAGGTTGTTTAGTATTGGATTATGCTCAAGCTAGCAGAAAAGCTAGATTTGTATTTGATAAAGCTTATCCAGTATACTTCTATGCAAGTGAAGGAGAAGGACAAGTATTTGAAATGAAATTCTCATATGATAAAGTAGATGTTGAATTTCCAGAAGATTTAAAATTAGATGATTATAAGACTGTTTCTTGGGATGAATTACAAGATCAAAAATAATTAAAAAATTAATACTCGTCTTTTGATGAGTATTTTTTAAAATATTTGTCACCAAGTAAGCTTTTTATTGTCTTAAATATGAATACAGAAAATATTCAAATTATACAAATATATAGACTATGTTAATGTGGAATATAATTTTAAAGGAGACAAATAAATGAAAAGATTATTGATGATAATTAGTTTGTTCTTAGTTGTTGGTTGTTATTTAGCTTGCTCACAAAAGTATTATGAGAATTCGTTCTTTTCATATGAGGTTTTGAAAGAAGAACTAGTGCCGGAGCTTACTATTCCTTTCGCTAATAATATGTTGTTTTGTGAAAAATATGGTGCTAATGAAAATAGGGTTTATGTATTATCAGATAAGCAAACACCTGAAGAATATTTTTATGAAGTTATTAAATATATTCAATCTTTATCTTTTATGCACCAAGGAACTGTTTATAAAACAAAAGATGAATATCCTTTACTTGGTCAAACTCCATCATATTATTACTCTTCAACTTTAGAATTGCCATCAATCTCTTTAGAAAATTATTTCTTTAAGGAAGAAAATGCATATATTTATGTTTATTCAAATGGAGATGTTAAAACGGGAAATGATGGAACTGAAGAATACATTGATCAAACCCATATGATAAAAGTTTTTAAAAGAAGTGGTACATATCAAAATGATAATTATGTGTTTGATTATGATTATTATATTGAATTTGCTAATAACCCAAGTGTGTGGTTTGAAAAAGAATCTGAAAACCAAAATAATAACACTAATCAAACAGGAACTTATAAACTTATAATAAAGGATGTTGGAAATCATATATATGATAAACCTAATGAAGAAATTCTTTTTATACTTTCAGGAAGTAAAATAGTATTACATTCTTATCCAATAATGGATGCAGATTTAGCAATGTATATAAACGGAAAATATCATGGGATACAAAATTATATAAAGGTTAATAATGAATATATTTGGGAGTATAATTTTGAAATGCCAAAAGAAGATGTTACTGTCGAGTTTAAAGTAGAATCAATTGAATATTTAGATGTTAAATCTATTTTAAATATCCCCCAATTATCACAAGACGATGTGATTAAAGTAAGGTGTGAAAAAGGGACAATTGGAGTAGCTCCAGGGACTTTTACAGAAATAGCTTATAGTGAAAATGTGGATGATATTAATGATGTATTATCAATGTTAGAAATGATGGTATACGAAGAAAAAGGTGAAGACTGGCAAGTAACTGGTGGTGGATACATAGAGTACACAGTCTACACCCAAAATAATAACTATACCATTGAAATAACAAATGGTTATATTACATCTAATCAAAAACATTATAAGTTCAATAGTCGATATGCGATTTTTGAAAATCCTAATATTATGGCACATTCATTTATAACTTATATAGATAATTTTAGTGCATATGATCTAACAGGAGCAAAAATAGGAGAATACTCAAACTTTTCTGATTATGAATTTATTGAATATCCATATGAAGTAATCCCTGAAAATATAAATTTTGGATATATTGAAACTGAGTTAGGAAGATTTTATATCCATTCATATAATATCTTTTATAAAGAAAATACTAATGAACATATTTATTATTTAATTGTTGGGGAAAAGAATTTTGGTGATATATTCAATATAAATGGAAAATAATTTATGTATAAACAAACTATTATACAAATATAAAAACCTAGCTCTTAAAGTACTAGATGATATATATGTATAATAGTTTTTTATTTAAAAACTAAAAAAAACATTGACTTAACTTAGAAAAAGTTATATAATAATATATGTTGTTAGCAAATGCTTACACGGAGGTCTTATTATGACATTGAAATCAGCCGAAGAAGGAAAAGAATACATAATAAAAGCTATTTGTACAGAAGATGAAGAACTAAATAATTTTCTTTTTACACTTGGGTGTTATGAAGGAGAAAAGATTACAGTAATTCGTCATTTGAAAAGCAGTTGTACAGTTGTTATAAAGGATGCAAGATATAACATTGATAATAACCTTGCAAATGCTATCTTAATATAAGATAGTTTTATTTAAAATATATTGTTAGCAATGGCTTACAAGAAAAATGGAGGTAAACATGAGAATTGCGCTTGCTGGAAATCCCAATAGTGGCAAAACCACTATGTATAATGCCCTTACTGGAAGAAATGAAAAAGTAGGTAATTGGGCCGGTGTTACTGTTGATAAAAAGGAAAGTCCTTTAAAAAAGAAATTTTACAAGGGAAATGAGGAAATAACTATTGTAGATTTACCAGGAGCATACTCAATTACTCCATACACATCAGAAGAATCTATTACTAGTTCATATGTAACTGATGCGAATCCTGATGCTATTATTAACATCGTAGATTCCTCAAATTTAAGTCGTAGTCTGTTTTTTACTACTCAATTAATTGAAATAGGAATACCTGTTATTATTGCTTTAAATAAAATAGATGTTACTGTAAAGAAACATACTAAAATAGACATTAATAAACTATCAGAATTATTGAACTGTCCAGTAGTAACTACTGTTTCAACTTCAAAAAGAGGTTTAAAACAGTTGATTGAAAAAACTATAAAATTAGTTGAAAAGATGAATGGGGTGAAATAATGGATCAACATGAATTAGATAAAGAGCGTTTTGAACGAGTTAAAAAAATTGTTGAGGCTGTAGAAATAAAAGAAGTAGAAACAAACAAAAAAAATATTCAAGATAAAGTAGATAATATATTAACCAATAAATGGCTTGGTTTACTTATCTTTGCAATTGTGATGTTTTTAGTATTTTGGATTTCTCAAGTAGGACCAGGTGTTTGGATTGCGGAAGGGTATGAGTTTGAAAGTGGATTTACTATTCCTGGATTAGTTACCTTAATTGAAATGTTTGGAGAATGGGTCGGAGGATTCTTTGAAAGTGATGGCTTAATTAAATCAATTTTGGTTGATGGAATTATTGGTGGTGTAGGAGCAGTTATAGGGTTCTTACCTCTAGTAATGGTAATGTATTTCTTAATAGACTTGTTAGAAGACTGTGGATATATGGCTCGAGTTAGTGTTGTGTTAGATCCTTTCTTCAAAAAGGTAGGTTTATCAGGAAAATCAGTTATTCCTTTCGTAATTGGTACTGGATGCGCGATACCTGGTGTTATGGCTTGTAGAACTATCAAAGATGAAAGAGAAAGAACAGCTACTGCGATGTTGGCACCGTTTATGCCTTGTGGTGCTAAACTTCCTGTTATTGCCTTGTTTGCGGGAGCATTTTTTAGTGAGTCTGCATGGGTTGGTCCAATTATGTATTTTGTTGGAATTATTATAATTTTTGTTTGTGCTTTGATTATTAAAATGTTAACTGGAGCAAAATATAAAAAATCATATTTTATAATTGAATTACCAGAATATAAAGTTCCAAGTTGTCTTAAAGCTTTAAAGTCTATGTTAAGTCGTGGATGGGCGTATATTGTTAAAGCAGGAACAATAATTCTAGTTTGTAACTTTGCTGTAATTTTAATGCAATCATTCAATTGGAGATTTGAATACGTTGAAGACATTAATCAATCTATATTACATGATATTGCAACTCCATTTGGTTATATAATTGCACCATTTATTGGAGTAGCAGTTTGGCAATTAGCAGCAGCAGCAGTTACCGGATTTATTGCTAAAGAAAATGTTGTGGCAACTCTAGCTGTAGCATTTGTAGGTTTAGAAAACTTCACTAGTAATGAAGAAGCAGCAGGCGTAATTGCTATTACAAAAGTGGCTGCACTAGCTTATTTAATGTTTAACTTGTTTACACCTC
Organism: Bacilli bacterium; assembly: GCA_045577945.1. Taxonomy (GTDB): domain Bacteria; phylum Bacillota_I; class Bacilli_A; order ML615J-28; family CAG-698; genus CAG-698. Next base: position 4,685 of record JAZNJG010000037.1, read on the forward strand.
CATGCTTTGCCGCAATAGGGGCAATGCATTCAGAAATCAAAGAAAAGAAATGGTTTTGGGGAGGAATTGGATTACAACTTGGAATAGGTTATTCAGTTGCTTTCCTAGTGTTCTTCTTTGGTACACTTTTCACTTCAAGTAATTTTGGTTCAATATGGATGCCTATAGTTGGTTGGGCTATAACTTTAGTATTTGTTGGAATTATAATTTATCTAATTCGTAAAAATCAACTTAAGTATAATAAATAAAGATATAGCATATTAAGATATTTTTAATTGTGAATAATTTGAATAGTTTTAAAACTTTTAAAACTTTCAAAATTTTTCAAAACTTTTTAAAACTTTTCAATTTTTCAATATAGAAAGGAGTATAGGATATGGGACCAGTAGAAATAATTGCTTTAATAATAATTATTCTTATAGTAGGCAGTGCTGCGTATTATATAATAAAAGCCAAAAAGAAAGGCCAAAAGTGTATTGGATGTCCATATGCTAAACAATGTCAAAAAAATAAAGGTAATTGTAGTAATCAAAATCGTAAATAATAATTTAAGTAGTCAGTATGATATTACTCATAATGACTACTTTTTTATTTATGATTATTTGACATGGATAAATTGATATGTTATTATAAGTTCTAAGAACTAATTAGGAGGTAAAAATGATATATATTATTAGTGGGACTACCCACACGGGAAAAACAATATTAGCTCAAAAATTACTTGAAAAGTATAATTATCCTTATTTGTCAATTGATCATTTAAAAATGGGATTAATAAGAAGTGGCAATACCGAACTTACACCACTTAGTAGTGATGAAGAGTTAACAACTTATTTATGGCCTATTGTTAGAGAGATTATAAAAACGGCTATTGAGAATGGACAAAACTTAATAGTTGAAGGGTGTTATGTTTCATTTGATTTTTTAGATGATTTTGATAAAGAATATATGGATAATGCAAAATATATAGATAATATAAAATATATATTTCTTATAATGAGTGATAATTATATTAATAGAAATTATGATATGATTAAAGAATATGCTAATGTTATTGAAAAAAGATTAGATGATTCCGATTGCACAATAGAAACTTTATTAACAAGTAATAATGAGTATTTAAATAAATGCAAAAAAAGGGAATTAGAATATATATTAATTGATGAAAGTTATGAAGAGTCTTTAAGGTTATTAAAATTTCTATAGGTATATAAAGTT
>JAZNJG010000038.1:0-8240 GCA_045577945.1 Bacilli bacterium
TTCATATCCTTCTACAGCAGGTGCTTCTGGAGCAGTTGCATCTTTACCATATTCAACTTCTACAGTTGTAATTTCTTTTCCATCTTTATCTAAGAATTTAACATTATATTTCTTAACTTCATATATTGGAGCAACTGTTAAATCTTCAGTTACTTTACTGAAATCTTTATCCCAACCTTTGAATTCATATCCTTCTACAGCAGGTGCTTCTGGAGCAGTTGCGGCAGCATCTTTATCTACAGTTACTTTTGATAATTCTTTTCCATCTTTATCAACAAATGTTACTGTGAATGATACTTTATCTTCGCCATAAACTGTAGCATAAATTGGAACTTCTGTACCATCTTCTAAAACACCACGAATTTCGATATCATATTTCTTTTCTTCAGCAAATATCTCTGTATCAATAGAAATTTTCTTATCTTTAATTGTAGCATCTTGTACTTTTTCACCATTTACATAAACTGCTAATGATTTAACTTCAGGTCTAAATTCAGGAGTATAAGTGAAACGATATCCGTATGCACTCATGCCTTCTTTTAATCCTTTTAATGTTCCATAAGAAGAAACATTTGTTGTGAATGAGAAATCAACATCTACAGTTTTGCCATCATAATATTCTAATGTAGCTACACAATCATAACTACTATTAGGAGTTAAACCAGATACAGAAATGTAGTTATTAACTGAGTCAGTAACATAACGAGATCCTAATTCTTTTCCGTCTTTAGTCTTTAATGTAATATAATATACATTGTTATATGCACTTGCATCAAAGTACACTTTACCAAATGTTAAAGCATCTTGGTCAATATCAGCATTAAATGATTTCTTAAATTCTTCTTCATTATAATTTTTTGTTTGACTTGTTGGAACACGTCTTGTATTTAAAGTGAATGTTTCATAAGGTACACTATCTTGACTGAATGAACTGAATTTAATAAACTTGTCACTTACTTGGAAGAATAATTGTGTGTTAACAATTGAACCAGAATCACCTTCAGGAGATGAAGCTGAAATATATGTAGTACCTACATTCATATCGCTGTTTTCTTTTCGATTATAATAATTTCTTTGTACATCATATGTGTGAGTATGTCCAAATAACACTAGGTCAACATTGTATTTTTGGAATACAGGAATAAATTCTTTGAAAGTATCTGTTGCATCTGTATTTGTTGGATAGTGAACAGTAACAATCTTATATTGTGCTGGATTGTTCTTACATATAGTATCAAACCATTCCATTTGTGCGCTTCTACTAGCACAAGATGAACTTAACACAACAAATAAAGCATCATTATACATCCAGTAGTAACTAATTTCAGGATATACTTCACTAGATCCGTTTAGTGGATTTCCAAACATAGATGCAAAAAAACGACCATCTGTAGATCCAGAACTAATTAATCCTGTAAAGTCATGGTTACCAGGAGCAGCCATATAAACAGTTTTTTGGAAATGTTCTGGTTCAAAGAAATATCCCCAGTGATTAGCTTTACCAGAGTTTTCAGAGTTATCTCCACCAGAAATAATAAAATCAATATTTCCTAATTTGTTCTTTTCAGCTGTGTTATAGATATCTCTTGACCAATCATCATATTCATCCCAACGAGCTCCACCAGTATAAGTTTGTGGGTCAGTTGTATATGAGAATGTAAATGTAGAATTACCACCAGCAGCAGTTTTAAAATTAAATACTTTTCCCTCAGTAGTTCCATCAGTTGCTTTCCAAATGTAATCAGTACCAGGAGTTAATCCTGTCAATCTACCTGTACATTCATATGAAACTTCTGGAAAACCCTCATCTTGTTCTAAAGGTTTAGTAGGGTCTTTTTCTAAAGGAGCACTATAGTCTATAAGGACTTTTTCTAATTCTACCTTTGTAGCATTAGCAAAGCTAGTATCATCTTTTGTAGTTAATAAAGCATAAACATCTTTATTTTCAGTGTGGAAATGAATTGTTGCCATAGTAGAAGCATCTTCACCAAATTGTGTTGAAGCATAGTAACAGAATCCACTATTGTCAAAAATTGACTCAGAGGCAGCGCTTACATTTGTCTTAATAACAGAAAATGCAAACATTGAAATAATAGCTATAAATAAGACTTTTATAATAGCAATACTTTTTCTCATTAATTTTCTTCCTTTCATAAAATAATATTTATATTAATTAAATTTTAATAGTTATAAATAAAATATAAAGATAACTATTAATTTACATACTTATTATACTACAATACCACTTAAACTTCAAGAAATTAAATGTAAAAATATCCTACTTTATCATTAATTTATAAAATTAGTTAATATAAAAAAATAGCAAATTACTTGCTATTTTTTAAATATTATGAAATAACCCAGAAAGCCGTATCGGATGCACAGGCATCCCTTTACTCATGTGAAAGCTTTCAGCTCCACAGTGGCAGTCTCCTAATGCATATCTTTGGGATTCTTACGAGATAAAATGGTAAGCATTCACGCCCGATATACCTTAACTTCCTAAAAATTAATGTTCGCTTCGCATTTATAAAAATCTCGAACTTTCCAGGCAATTTTATTATATAAAAATACAAATGAAATGTCAATGATAATCTAAATATTTCCAATTTTTATATGATTTTATTATAAGCGTTTAACTCTTCCTCAAAAGATTTTCTTAGTTTTAATATAGAGAATATATTAACTATTCCTAATAATATAATTCCTATATCAATAATATCCCATATAGATGATGTATCTAAATAAATTCCCATAACAATGCCTATTATAAATAATCCTTTATATATAATTTTTCCAATTTTACTCTTTGTTATAAAAAGCATATTACTTTCACCCAAATAAAACTCGCTAACAATAGTTGCTAATGCGAAAGTAAGCAAGAAAAACACAGCCAAATATTTCCCAAAACCCCCAAAGATAATTTCAAATATATTAATAACTAAATCTACACCTGTAAATTCACTTAAATCTACATTATATATTAAGATTATAAATCCTGTTAATGAACACATTACTATTGTATCAACAAATACTCCTACACTACTTATATAACCTTCTTCTATTGGTTTTACATTTTCTGCCATAGCTGTTATCGATGGGGCGGTTCCTAAACCTGCTTCATGTGAAAATAGACTTCTTTTTATCCCTACAAATATGCATCCAGATAATATTGACTCTTTTTCAAAAGCGCTTCTTATTATATTACACAATACAACTGGAAACTGTTTTATATTAAATATAATAGTCATCAATCCAATTAATATGAATAATACTGACATAATTGGCACAATAATTTCAGAAAATTTTATTATTTTTTTTGTTCCCTTGAAAATTATAAATATACATAATAGTAATAATACTAATAACACTAAATATTTAGGAACATTCAATAGTGCTTCTAATGATAAACTAACCGTATTAACTTGTAAAGGTTGAAATAATATAGTATTTGATAGAACTAAAAAGATAGATATTCCTGTAGATAATATATACTTTATCTTATTTTTGATATTTAATCCTTTTGTTATATAATATGCACTACCTCCACGATATTCACCATTTACTTTTTCTCGGTATTTTAGCGATAATGTATTTTCCATAATTGAAAATATACTGGAAAATAACGCGTAAATCCACATCCAAAATATTGAACCAGGACCACCCATCATTAATGCACTAATAACCCCAACAATATTTCCGACTCCAATATGATTGGCTAGAGATACTAAAAAAGTTTGATACGCTTTTTTGGAGTTTTCTTTTTGCTCTTTTTTTAGGACTTTTAAACATATACTTAGACTTTTCACCTGGGTAAATCTATATTTAAATGTTAAATAGATTGATATAAGAAAGAATATACTTATAGTAATATTGATAAAATTTAAATTCATTTTCTCACCCATCTAAATATATGCTCATTGTGTTTATATTATTTAATGTTTAATATATAAAAGATGAAAGAGATGTATTTCTGCTAATTTTTATTACTATTAGCTTTAACGTTTATCTTTATACAACCGGTGAGTATATTTTACTAACTCTTTTATAAATTCAGTATAGTTTAATTATTAATCAACTACACTCTAAACCCTTCAATTATATCAAATTAACTCATAACTTTTTATTATATATGAATAATTAGTTTATGAAATATTATAAACAAAATACAATACCTTGAGAATAATCAAAATAATCCCGTTTCGACATCATAATCTTGATTATCCTTAATTGGATTAATTCGATATATAAATAAAATTTAATTTTAAATCGGGCAGACATTATCTGCCCAATTATTCAACTGTATATATTTTTTGATTTTTACTTTTAGGTTTAGTTGGTATAGTATAAGCAAGAATACCTTTTTCAATTAATGGTACTACATATGAATTAATAAAATATGCTGGATGTTTTTCATCATATCCAAAGTGTTTTGCTAATGATTCTTTAGTTCTTGGAATTTTACAATATAATTTTATTTTGAGATAAAATCATCATTAACAATATCTTCTTTTTTTAGATTATATAAGGTAACTTTAAATTTGCCTCTATCACTTTCAAATTTAGGTTCTATTAATCCAGCTTTCTTCATCTCAGCATATATTGTGGGAATTCCTGAATATCTATTTTCTGTAATTTCTAATGTTTCTAATATTGAAGCAATAAATGGATTTCTAATATCTGAATGTACTTTGCCTAAATCGTTAATAGAAAGTCTCCCATATAAACCACCAGGATTTGTAATTTCAATTCTATCATCATAAATAATTAATCTTATTGGTTCATTTTCGGTATGAATACTATAATCTCTATGAATTAATGCATTTAATATTATCTCTCTTATTGCTTTAATTGGATATTCTAATATATCTTCTCTAACGCCATTTTCATTAACTTTTGTAGCTTTTTTTATATTATTAACAACAAAAGAAATAGCTAGTTTTAACATTTCACTAATTGTTCCGTCTAATCTTTTATTATCCAAAAATCTAATACCTTCATTATCCTCAACACCATAATCATTAGTTGAGCACCTTACAGCAACAATGTCTAGGTTAGGAGAAAATATTTGTGGGTACTTACTAAAATTCATTATTCCACAAACAGTAGGATAATTATTTTTATCGATTATTCCATTCAATTTTAATATTGTATTTTTATCTAAATTAATTAAATTAGGCTTTTGAGAGATAATTTTATCCAAAAATGAATTTATAGATATCTCGTTAAAAACATCTGATTCAATTCTTTCTTTACTACGAAGCTCGTCTTCTGTCTTATACTTGAATGCATCAAAACTATAAATTTCATAATCTGTCATTGGAAAATCACCATCACCAACTCTTATATATGAACCTTTCATTTTTCCTTTTCCAGAATAATAGCATGGCTTACTAAATACATCTAACTCAGGAATTTCAGCAGAAGCAATAATTTTATCTTTATATTCACATATAGTAACTATAGGTCTTATATTAGGTTCCATCATTAATGATTGTTCTGCTATTTTCTTTTTTAAAATATCAGGATTACTTATTCCACAAATTTCATAGTCATTTTTTTCATCAACACCAAATATTATTATACCTCCTGCGGTATTTGAAAAACTAGAAAATGTATCATATAAATTTTCAGGTACCCCACCTTTAGTTTTTTTGAATTCAATATTATTAGTTTCAGTTTTCAAGGAAATTATATCATCTATTAAATTAACTAGTTCTTTTTTTCAAACTCATCAATTCCTTTTCTACTACTATTATATTACAAAATGATAAATATCAATAAATTAAGAAAATAATTTTAAATTACGAAAATATGTTATTATTTACGAAAATAAATTACGAAAATATTTTCTTAGTTTTTCCTTAATTGTACTGTGAATTTAAGCTTTTAACGATTAATTCTTTGATTATATCTTCTAATGTCTTTGTTCCTTTAAACTCTTCTGTAACCTTAATTTGAGGTTTTAAATCTTTATTTTGGCTTTGGTTTTCTTCTTTTATCATATATCTATTCTCCCTTCGCCATTTATACTACTTTTCACCCCAAATGTTAGGTATTTTTAAAAAAATATTTTAATAAATCGTCCGACAAAAAAAGACATATCAATTTTTTGACATGTCTTACTAATCTTTTTTAGAGAAGAATAATTCTTTTTTTTGCTTTAATCTTAATTTCTCCTTCTTTAAAATCGCATATTGTTCTTTTAAAGTTCTTTTATCTAAACTAGGATTCATCTTAAATTCTTTCCAGTCAAAGTCTCTAAATCCATAAGGATTATCTAAATCATATAATAATTCTAAAGTTAATTCTTTTTTGTTTTTATCTTTTTGTGGACCAATATATTTAATTATATTTCTTCTTTGTGATCCTTGTGTAAAGTTACGTATTACTTCTATTAAATTATTATTTTCTAATACTTTAATATCTTTTTGAATAGTTCTTTTACTTACACAAAGTTTATTTGATAAATATATTAAATCAATTGGTTCATTATTGTTTTGTATTATATAGTTTAATATTATTTCTTGTCTTTCTTTAATTGTTGGTTTTCTGTATTCATATACTATGTATCCTAGTGCTTTATCATAACTTTCGATTATTACTATACCATATTTACGATAGTTTTCACCTTCGTTTGTATATGACAATGTTTACCTCCAAGTTTTAACAAATTTTATATCTATTTATCTTTAGACCAAACTTTTCAATTTGGTTAATTAGTGCTCCACCATTTGCGAGTATAGTTTTATTAGATGCAATATTATCATCTTCACACATTATTAAGATTTCATCATATTTATCTTTGTATAACTTTAATATTAATCTTAGTGCTTCTGTTGCATATCCTTTTCTTCTTGCACTTGGTTTAATACTATATCCAATATGTCCACCAAATTCTTCTAAGTCTTTTATTAAATAATGACGCATACAAATTGTACCCACTACTTCATCATCTGACAATATTAAATAATACGTCGATGGAACTAGTTTAGGATTTAAACCTTGTTCAATATCACTAATACTTTTTAACCACTCATTTAAATCATCATATTTATCTATTGAACCAGAACCTTGAATACGTGGCTCATTATTTTTTAAAAAATCTTGTTTAAGAATAATTAATTGATCAAAGTATACTGTTGATGGTTTTACCAATTTAATCATATTTGTTTACATTCCTTTTGTAATTTTTTCTAATATTGTTATTTTTTTGTTATCACAATCTAATTCACATTCAAGTCCAATTGGTATTATTCCTATTGGATAAGCATGTCCAAAATTAACATTATAAATTATTGGTAAATCTGTGCGTTTACCATCAGTACTTACAATATCAAAAAGTATTTCTTTATATGATTCATACTTTTCTTTTACTGGAGGTTTACCAAATATAATACCTTTTATTACATTAAATATACCTTGAGCTTCTAGATTTCTAAGTATCCACGCAAAATAGTATTCTGGTAATTCACTTTCCTCTTCATCACTCACTTCAATAAATAGTATCTTATCTTTCCATTCATCTAGTGCAGGCCAAAGTTGGGTACCGATTAAGTATATAAAAGTTTCAACACATCCACCTAGAAGTTTTCCTTGAACTTTACCATTACCTTGTAATACTTCATAACCTTTTATTTCTTCTTCTATATCTCTTTTAACATTAATGTTATCAATATTCCATCTAACTTTTTTATCAACATAGCTACAATATGTGGATGGTTTAATCTCATATGTTTCTTTAGGATTAAAGAATGATTTATTTAATGCTTCTTTAGTATATTCATTTATTTCAACATATTCTCCCCAGTTATTCATAAGTGATCCACCATAATACGATACTAGACCAGCTTTATACATCATAAAGTGATTTACTGTAGTATCAGAGAACCCCATAAAGATTTTTGGATTATTTCTAATAACATCAAAGTCAATATATGGTAGTAATCTAATTGTATCATCTCCACCTATTGCGTTAATAATTGCTTTAATAGATTTATCTTTAAAAGCATTCATCAAGTCTTCTGCTCTTGCTTCCGGGTGATCATATAAATAGTTTATACCTTTTAATGCATTTGGCATAACTATTACTTCTAATCCATATTCTCTTTCTAATCTTTCTTTTGCAATATCAAGTATATGAATAAATTTATCTTCTCCAAGCAGTCCACGAGATAAACTTACAACAGCAACTTTATCTCCTTTTTGTAATCTTTTTGGTTTTATCATAATTCCACCTT
>JAZNJG010000039.1:0-9752 GCA_045577945.1 Bacilli bacterium
AATTTCATTAATAAACTCAAGTTCAATAGTATAATTATTCCAAGATACTGTTTTTAAAAGATATTTTATTCTTTCAATTATTCCTTTATTTTTTTCAAATAATTGCTTATTTTCTTCTTTAATTTTATTTCTAATCTTAAAGGCTTTAATATCTCGAACAGACATCGAAGGAGTAATATCTTTCAATTCTTCATCAGATAAATTTTTTAATTCTAATAATTGAGAATATGTAAAGGATTTAAATTTTGGATCCAATTCATATGAATATGCCCATACAGTAGAATAAGAAGATGAATATTCATCATCAATGGTTTTTTCAATACAATATTTATCAACAATCATTAATAAATTCTTACATGTTGTAGAGCCAATATTAAATTTATCTTTTGCAAATTCATAAACATTAGCATAATCATCTAAAAGATATAACTTATACTTTTTAATTTTTTTAAGTTCATTTGCAATTATTAAAAAATTATTACAAATTGATTCATAAGAATCATTTATTTTCTTCATAGAAGCTTCATAATACTTAATTTTAGCATGCAACGAGATTTCAATTTCTTTATCTTCAATTGGCTCTACTTCAAAAACTTCATCAACATTTATTTCAATAACTTTATTTTCATTATTCATAAAATACACCCCTTTATTTATTTTTATCTGGCCATCCATATGGATAGCTATTATATTTTTCAAATTCACAATCAGTCAATTGTAATTGATTTAATAATTCTTTCTTATCATTATCACTAAAATTATTAAATCCAAAACGCTTTCTAATATTATCAACTTCAATATAATCAATTTTTTCTAAAGCTTCAATTTTATTATACATGTTATTTTTTAACCATAACAAAAGAAATTCCCATCCCTTAGCCATGGTTAACTTTAACAATCCTTTCATTGCTGAAGTTTCAAGCCATTCTTTAGTTATTTCTAAAGATGATTCACTATTTTTTTCTCGACCAAAATTAATTGTTTTAAATTGCTCTAATAATTTTAAGTAAGTTTCAGAATCTTTCCATCTATTCTTATTTAGATCATTTTCATTAACTTGCTTAATTTTTAAAATTTTATACATCCAAGAACTCCAAATATTTGAAATGGATTCACCTTTCAAAAGCGCAGAATACACTTCAACTATCACCTCTAATGCATAAGCGTTTTTGAAACAAATTTCATAACGTATCCAATTTGGAAACTTAGAATTAAAAGATTTAAGTTTATCTTTTTGCTCAGAATCTTTATCATATATTCTTAAAAACAAATCAGAAGTTTTAGAACCAATATAAAAAGTCATACCCTTATACTGATTAATGTCATTTGTTCCTATATACGAGATTTTAGTAGCACCATTTCTAAGAACATAAGATTTATTAACAACAAAGATTTCGTATAAATCCTTCATTGAAAAGTAATCTACGCCTAAATCATCACCAGGAATGTCGATTCTAGTACACTTAAAATCACATTCGTTAAATAAAAAGATAAATAAATTTAACCAATCTTTATCATTAAACTTATCACAACCTTTACCTGTAATTTCTAAATTCCAGGTTGGAATATTATCAGAATTCTTAGGCCCACAAAATCTAATTTGAATTCCTTCATCAACATCTAAATAATATTTGTAACCATACCTAGCACCACGAACCAAATCTCTTTCATCATAAACATAATCAGATTTTAAATAAATAAGAAAATCTTTAATAAAAGTTGTGAACTTAGGTTTTTCGTTGTCATACTCAATATTGGAAGCAGTTCCTGACAACCAGTCAATACTAACTCTTTTATCATTTTTCATTTTAGTTCATCCTATTTTTAATTTATAATGTATAACCTACCCCCCTATTAGTAAAGGGGGGTCTCTAAAATCGAGACTCGAAATCCTCGTCTCCAGCTTTCGCTTCCGACTTCGGATTTGGTGATTCATCTTGCGATGAATCCGAGTTCTCGATTTTAGAATTAAAGTAATTATTCTCTTCTTCACACTGTTTACTTGCTAGGTTAGTAATCACCCTTATTGATTTAACAATAAAAGTAAAATTAAAAAGCAGATAAATAAGCATTAAAATCGAACAAATTATTATTATTATGTGATAATTTGTGGAAATAAATTTCCACAATAATTTTAAATATTCAAATATTTTCAACATAAATTATTCCTTTTTACTAAAAATATTTTTAATTCGAATACTTCGGTTTGTAATATCTGACTTCGAAATTTCTTCGTAAATTCCATTATCTCTAGCTGCATTAAAAATTGGGTAAGCTGACTCATAATATTCATAAGTATTAGTCAAACCATAACAATAATAAATAGGAAAATACATCTTAACACAATCATAAGTTCCTTTAGTTCGTTTTGAAACATCTTCAGAAGAATAATATTTAAACAAACGAACTCTAATATAAGACTGTGCGTTCAATATTTTCTTAAAATAAAAAATATTGAATTCAATTTTTCTTAAATAAGACTTTTCATTCAAAAAAACATCAAATATTATTTTTTTATCTTTTGATCTAAACAAATTAATAAAATAAAATGAAATCTTATAAAAAGATTTAATAAAATTTAAATATATATCAGCAATTTTTTGAATTAAAGTAAAATTTAAAATGAATACTTTACGATCAAAAATTTGAAACGTACTATTAATTAGTAACCTTTCTTGTCTAACCTGATTATCACTAACTTGTTTAGTGTTTATATTAAATGTCAATCCCTGGAACATGTTACGAATTAATGCTAGAAATTCAGTAGCGCCCGATAATTTAATGTCCAAATTAGAAGATAATGCATTTCCACGATTTAAAGACACTTCATCATTAAAAATTATGTTACAAAGATCTAATTGAAAATTATGTTTATCTAAAACATTTCGAAGTTCAACAGAAGAATCATCAAAATAATTACTTATTTCTCCACTTACACGATCAAAAAAATACCCTTTTGAAAAAACAAACTTTTTTCTTATATTAATACAGAAAAAATATAAAATATAATCTCTTAATAAATTTCTTTTTAAATCAAGATTTAAATAATCATGATTAAAATTAATTAATGATTTTTCTGTTTTAATAAAATATTCAACAGTAAAATTTAATGAATGAATTAAATCATATGAATTACTTAGTTTCTCAGTAAAGATAGAAATAACATGATTAAAATTAATATCTTTAAGCTGAACTCTAATGTCGTTCATTCTTCTATTACATTCATATAAAATAAATTCAATCAAATACATGGTAAAGCCACTAGCAGTAGTAGTCTTACCATCACCAGTAGGTCCCACAAATGCTATATTAGTCCCAGCTTTTGAAGCTTCTATTCTTGAACTGTCACATAACTTTTGCATTTTTTTAGCTTTAACAATATAAACAAAAAAATATAAAATAATAAAAAATAGGAGAATATTTAAAATTCTTAAAATGGTCAAACGTTTGACCTAGAAATCCAATTCTGGATCAATTTTCTTTTTAGTTTTCTTTAACAAGAAAAATAAAAAAGTTATGCCAAATACAAAGGATATAATTTTAATAAAAAATTTTAAAAATCTTGTTAAATAACTAAATAATTTTTCAATTATATAAAATAATCCTTTAATAAAAGTCATAACTTTAATCTCCTATTTCTTTTTCTTTATTTTATCACTAATTTTATTTACTAAATTTTCAGAACCTTTCTTTAAAAATGCTTTAACGAAATAAAAGCCACAAACACTTCCTATTACAATAAATATAACTTTTTTATAATTTAACTCGGAAATCCATAAATATATTTTTATAAAAAATTGTTTTATTCGATTCCAAATGTCATCTTCAAATCCTGGATCTATTTTAGGAAAAGTTTCAATAGGAGGAGTTGGTAACTCATCATCATAAATATAATTTATGTTTTCATATAAATAACAAAAACTAGCAATTTCAACTCCTTCTTTAATACTATAATCTTCTAAATAGATGTCGTTAAGAACAAATCTATAATCATAATCAATATTATCAAAAGAATAATCACCTTTAGTAATATATGGATAAGCAATATAATCTTCTAAAGTTCTATATTCAGTACCAGAAGTACCTTGAATAATTGAAGGGATAAGATTTCCAGAATATATACAATCAACTTGCTCTTTCGAAAGCTGCCACACTTCTTCATAAAGAGGTATAGTAAAAGATTTATCATAAAAACCTACAGAAGTACTATTTTTAGGAGTTACTGTAGTTGTTGTTTCAGAAGAAATAACTCCTTTAGAAATATGAAAAACAAATTGAATCCAATTAATTTGGTCAATACTTAATTCGGTATTAGTTTCTTTATCATAAAACTTAATATAAAATGCAGGATGATAATCTTGTTTCCAAGTTTTAATTAATCCGCCTGTTAATAAGCTACTCCAAAAACCTACTTTTTTGAATTCTCTATCAGCTTTAACTTTTGTAATAAATATTTCAGCTTCTATTTCCCGATATCCTAACTGATACTGCACATTTGTCCACTCATTATTTTTTCTAGCCAAAAATTCAAAATCATCTGGAGTTATAGAAGAAGACGATATCCAAGAAGGTAAATTTGATGAATAGACATAATAAATTTCTCTTTCATTAGATGATAAAATTTTACCTTCTTTATTCATCACAATATATCTATAAAGAGGGTCATGATAAGATTTAAATAACTCAAAATAACCTATGCATTCTGAAGGTAAGTCAGTTACCTCAAAATTTGTATTATAAATATATGAAGAATTAAATTCAAATGGAATTGCAAAACAATTTCCTTCAATATAAATTTCTTTTAAAGAATCAATATATTCATACGCATGATTTGAGCCATTACAAATATAATCTTTTATAAATTCATCTAAATTTTCAAAATTAATTTTAAAAACTTCTTGAGAAGAAGAGGGAAAATAATATATATGATTATCAATAACACCAATATTACCTGAACTAAATCCTTCTAAATTTTCATGATCAATTTCATCAACAAAAACATCATTAATTGAAACTGAACCAACTAATAAATTAGAATCAGTTAGTTCAGCTCCATTAACAATTAAAGAAAAAGGAAAAATAAAGAAAGTCAAAACAACTATAATCAATTTCTTAAAATGTTTCATAACTATCTCCTTTTACGAAGAATTAAAACTAAAAATCCTAAAACTAAAACAATAGAAAAAGGAGATTGTAAAAAAGTTTCTAAATTAAACTCTTCACAATTAAAAGTTGCAGATGAAGAACCCAAATTTACACTTGTTGACTTTAAATATTTAGCATAAACTGTAGTATCTGCATCAATAGAATCTTCAGAATAAACTTTTTGTTCAAACAATTCGTCATAATACCATCCCTCAAAAACATAATTTTGTTTACTAGGAACTGGTAGTTCAGACATGTCAATAACTTCTAAATCATTAATTGGAATCCCTTCATAAGTAACAAAAGAAACAATATAAGTTTTAATAAAAGATGCAACTAAATTAACATTTCTAGCTTCAAAAACTTCAGAGACATATAAATTCTCTGAAATAATATCATCAGAATATATTTCCTTAAAACCGATAAATCTATATCCTTCTTTAGTAAACGATGGATAAGCAATTAAATCTTCATAATTACCTATAATTTCAATCACTTCACTACTATCTATATTCTCTTTAAAAGTATAAGTATAATCAATCAATTCATAGGTAGCAAATAAAGTAATATCTGAAGTAATTATCCCTTCTGAAATATAATCATCAGGAATAGTAATTGGATTATCACTTATTAACTGTTTCCAACCTTTTAAAGATTTACCAACAAAAAATTGATTAACTTCAGGAATTGTCTTAATTAAATTATTATCAAGCAATGTATAAGAATCATTATAATTAAACTGTTCTCGATACATGTAAGAAGAAGGATCATTTAATCTACTATCTAAATCGGGATAATAATAAATAAAATGCATTTCACCAGTATATTTAGCATACAAAACAATATCTTCGAACAAATTAGAACCTAGTACAACAGGATTAGTTAATTCAGAATCTAAATACCATCCTTCAAAAATATAATGAGTCTTTGTAGGGGATGGAAGTTCTAAAGGGACTTCTAATTGTTCAGTCAAATCAGAAATCATAGAACCACCATTTACTTCAAAAGTTATTGTATAAGTAATAAGCTGCCAATTAGCATACAATGTAATATTAGAATTTAAAGGATCACCCAAATTAACTTTATCATTTAAATTAATATCATAATACCATCCCTCAAAAATAAATCCATCTTTAGAAGGAGTTGGAAGTTCTGAAATCGTTTCATATGTTGAAACGGATTCACAAGAAATGCCATCAATTTGAGTTTCAAAAGTAATAGTATAAAGAGGAACATAATCAGCAATTAATAAAAGATCTTCAGCTGGCATCGAAAGAAAATTATAATATTCCTCACTCAATTGATTATCAATAATTTGATAATAACCTTTAATATAATTATTTTCATATAAAGTAAAATTTATTGATTTAAAATCATCAGAAGTTAAATAAGAAATAGAATCTTCATAATAAGCTTCAACATTTGTAATAAAAGAAGAAGGATCATTCAAATAATCGTTCAATGAATAAAAATAATAAATTTTATAAAGATTAGGAATATAATTAGCATATAAAGTAACATCAGAGCTTAAAGAATCACCAGGATTAACTTTATTAATTAATGATTCATCATAATACCAACCATCAAAAGAATAACCAATTTTAGAAGGAGTTGGTAAATTAGATGGAATTGTTGATTGTGATTCTAAAGAATCATAAACTTCATCATCATTTGATACAAAATTAATATTAAATCCTGAAGAACCTAAATAAGTTGCATTTGCAATAAACCAATTATAAAAAGTTTCGGATACTATTTGCTTAGAAGTAAATTCTATATTTCTAGATGCAGAAGTGTCATTTCCAGACGAATCATTATATTTACCAGAAGTAAAATAATATAAAGAATAAGTTTCACCTTCACCTTCCCATTGATCATGATAAATAAAAGATAAATAATTAAAATGACCTACCTTAAATCCATTATTAACATACCCTACCCATTCAGAATAAGGATTATAAGCAACAAAATCAATAGATTGTTCAATATTAGATGAAGGTTTGGATAAACTATTATTTAATTCATACTTGCCTTCTAAATAATATTCAGAAGCTGCTTTTGCTTTAATAATACTAATAGTAAATAATCCAAACATTAAAATTAAAATAAAAATTATTTTTTTAAATTTCATAATTAACTCCTATTCAAACTTTCTTAATCTCTTTTTTGATTTTTTATTTATAATACGAATAGATAAAAAAACAACTGAAATAGATAAAATTACAATAACAATTGTTAATAATTCATCACCAGAATTGACTTGAACAACATCAGTTAATTCCATTCCTGCTGTTTCAGAACAAATAATTCTACCATCTATAGAGCCTGAATAACCTGTAGCAGAAATATAAGTTATGTTTAATTCATAAAAATCAGCTTCTGTTGGAGTAGTAAAATAATTACTTGTTACATTGGCGTTTGTTGGAACGTCAGGAATTATTTCTAACTTCTTACATGTTTCAACAAGATCTAATTTAGTTAAATTTGAAGAAGTATAACAATAAAAATCATTATTATACATGTAATCGATTTTTAATCCGGAAATAACATGGATTGTAACGATTATTGTACACTCTAAATTAGATTCTGAAGTTGCTTTTAATGTAAGATCATACTTACCAACTGTAGCTCCATTACCAATATAATTATCTGTAATAACAGTTATATTATAATTTTCTTCACAAATAAAATTTGGACGAACAAAATCAATAATTTGATTAGTTAATAATATAGAAGAAGCATTCTTATAAAAGTCTTTTTCGCCTTTATAAGAAATTGTGCTTTCTAAAGCAAAAAAATTTACACTACATGTAAATAATAAAAGTAATGATAAAATATTAATAAACAATATTTTTTTAAATTTATTCATATATACACCTCATAAGAGAGTTATTAGCAAGGGGGTTAAAATAGGAAACAACTAATAACTCTATTATAAGGACTACTCATAAGAGTAGCCGATATAATCAGGAGAACTAAACACCTACATTTTATTTAAAGAATTTTTTTAAATTAGCAACAATAATAGTTACTAATCCAACTCCACCAACTCCATAAGCTAAAACTTTAAACCAATCTTCTCCAATATTAGTCACAAAGTTTTCAGCATATGTCAATTCAGAATTAATTGCTTGAGCATCTTCATACCCATGTAAGAATAGATATGCCATTAATGCACCAACCAATACCATAGCAATAACAATTGCGGAATATCTTTTCATAATATTCTCCTTTCGTTAATATTTATCTATCGCATAACATCCTTAAGATGTTTAATTAACTAACCTTAAATTAGTTAATTAGCGTTGATATTAAAATAAATTAAAATAAATCATCAGCTGAATAAATATCAGATTCAACATCAATTACTTCATCCAATACATTTTCAATCCAATCGAGTTTTTGTAATTTACCTGTTTTTTGGAATATTTCAAATAATTTAAATTCTCTAATTTTCATAAAGAATGTTTCGATGATAGTGTAATCATCATTTTTGAATCTAATAATAGCTTGAACCTGATAATAAGGATTATTAGTTTTTTTACTAACTCCTTTAAAAAATCTACAAGGTGAAAATAATTCACTTGTATTAATCACAGAAGTTACAACTTTTTTATTATTAGTTACTTCTTGACACTTCTTAGATAAGAATTTACCTAACACTTCATGAATGTAATTATAATCTAGTTCAGTAATCGACTTAACAATAGGATTATTTTCATTTAAATATAATTTAGCTTGAAATTTTGAACTTCCATATACTAAATTATCTATTTTAACAAATTGTACTTTAAATCTAGGAAGTGCTAAAATTTCTTCCCTAGTCATTTCATTAATTTTTTTAAACTCAGATTTCGCAACATCATCATTAGGATTTACTAATGATTCCTCTTTAATTTGTGAATTTTCATTTTTACTCATTATACTTTTTCTCCTTTCATATTTGTATTTAAAACCTCAACATTAGAGGTATGAGTAGTTAATTAATTATTTAGAAAAAATATTCCCATAAATTTTTCTAACTAAATTCATATTACTAGATGTATTAGGATAATATCTAGTGATCTCATTTCTATGATAAGAACCATGCTTATCTAAATAAGTTTTTACCTTCACTACAGCAATTTTATTTCTTTTAGTAACATAAATATCATCAGCACCAACAAAACGTTTCATATAATCACCTCACTTCATATAATCTGGTAAAGTTACACCTTTGGGTTTAACTTTATAATGAGGTTGAGATAATTTTTTTTCAATTTTATTAAATAAATTAGTACGATGTTTTTTTGAAATAATACTATTTCTTTTAGCTTGAACATTATAAACAGCTCTATGATACTGCTCAAAAACCTCATTATCATTTCTTCGATGTAAATCCTCTAAATAAGCATGTTTAGATTGACTTTTATCAAAAGCATAATTTTTATCTTTAAACATATAAAACTCCTTGCATTAATTAATTTATTATGATACAATATCTCTAGGTGACAAAATTATTTGATTGTCTCAAGTACCTTAAGTGGTATGAAGCTAACAACTTATTGTTGTTAGTTCAAGTTAGTATTTTAATAATAACTAACTTTGCTAGTATCAAACTAAAAGAT
>JAZNJG010000040.1:0-4039 GCA_045577945.1 Bacilli bacterium
TTATTTACACTTTCAATATTTGAATCTTTATTTATTCTCATACTAAAGTTTTTTGTTTCATCTATAATATTACTATCAAATGAATATTCTTTAAATATTATACCTCTTATATCGATGTATTTTTTAGTTTCTATATCCATATCATATAAAATGGCTTTATGATTAGGTTTTAGTTCCACTGAATTATCTTTATATAACATACTAGAATTAAATAATGTTAGTCCTTCTTTTGATACATTACAATTTTTTACTGATATAAACATCATATTAGGCAAATTCAAATATAATTGAATTGAACTATCTGAGTCTTCTAAAGAATTGATTGTATCACTTAACATAAATGAGTAACTAGTTCCATCGTTCATATTAACTATGTAATAACCTGTTGATCCACTTTGGATAGCATTGGTCAAGTTCTTCATGCTTGAATATTTCATTTGATCTAAGCAACTAATAAAGTGAAAAACATATTCCTTTTCTCTATCGGTATTATTTAATACATAGTTACATTCTGTTAGAGTATTTCCACTAGATAGTTTAGAAGATTCTATATATATTATTTCTTTTACATATTCAGAATCTAGTCTAGTTATTTCATAAACATCTTTGTTTACATCCTTTAGATATAATTCTTCTTCAAATACATTTTCATCCCCAACAATTAATAACTCTAGGGTAACATCTGAACCTACTATTTCCACTTCATAAGAAATATCAGTTCCCGCTTTATATTTTCTTTGAATAAATCTTTCATCAGAAGTTTCCGTAATCAATAAAACTTTTTCATCAGGTAATTCCAAATCATTAATATTTATATTCACTATAGAACCTGAATGATATATTCCTGATAGGTTACTAACATCATCTGCAACATGATATCCATCTTTAATAGTCAAAGAATAATGATATTCTTTATTATATTCACACATAATAGTCCATCCTTGACTATCTATCATAATTTTTTCGTCAAGAGTTAAATCATTGTAAATCATACCACTACTTATAATACCATTTGTAACAGAATAGTCAAAATTAACTTCTTTATATTCAGTATATTTTTGTATCGCATCTTTTACAAATCCTAGTGTTATATAATCATCTACTCTAACCTTAAATAAATTTTGAATTTCTTTATCAATTGCATTCGAACAATATACATCAACTATAAATTCATTTATAAATGCTTCTAAACTATAATCGGAAATTATAGTGCAATAAGTATCTAGTATATTAATAGTATTTCCATCTATAATTTCAAAATAATTATTTTCAATCTTTAAGTATTTTGTCTTTAACTTATCATACTTAATTGTTCCAGCACGTGAAATATCAACACCAGAAGCTGCATCCATAACATCATATGATAAAACAATTCGCCTTAAGTCAACACTTTCTTGTAAGGCATTGATATCTACATAAATATCATTTTCCTGCCCTTCATTATCTTCTTTTATATATACTCTTGCTTCATTATTATCTATATCAACTATAAATCCATATTTAAAACTATAATTTGCAAGATCCACATACTCATTGACATCTGTATCTAACAAATATATATTACCGTCAATAACATACTTTTTCTCAATAGTGATTTCAATAACTTCATCATCAAGAAGAAAAACATATGAATAATCAGAATATTCAGCATTTATAGGTTCTTCATATAGTTTATACTGTAAATTGCCTAATGAAGTTAAAAATTCCACAACATGAGCCTTATAATCTAAATATATGCAGTTCTTAAGCATCGAATAATTTGGTTTATATATAGCATATTCCAATATTATTGGATCTTTTTGAATTATTTCATTAACCTTATATATATCTAAATCATTTAATTCTGAAACTATTTGTTTTAACAAAAGGGATTCTTCTTTAGGAGGCTCGATATATTCAACAGTAACAATTCTAATCATTATATCTTTTGTTATATTAAAAGAATATGTTTCAGTTTCTCCTAGTTTTAAAGTACTAACTAGTGCATCATCTATATATAACTCTAACTCATATTGTTTTGATAATATTGGAGTTATTGTAATATTTTCATCATGTTCGTGATATGTTTGCAACTCTTCTAAACAACTATTATCAAAATAATATTTTGAATCATTGTCTATAGTTATCACATGTAAATCTATATAATCAATTCTTATTACAATATCTTTTTCTACCTTGATAGATATTTCTTTAATAGACTTTAATAAATCATTTGAATTCAAATTTTCATAATAACTAACGACATTAAAATTTGCTAACTTTTCATTGATGTATAATAAATACTTTATATTATGATGTTCTTGCAAATTAATTGTTACTATTTCACCCTTTCGATATTCTTTTTCAATTCTTGATTTTTCTTCATCTGATATCAGTTTTGATTTCCCATCAACAATTAAATTATAATATTCTGTTATATCATCAATAGTATATAAAACAATATGATCAGGTATACCTTCACTTTTATCAAGACTAAGTTCATAATAAATTATCCCATTAACTGCTAGTACTTTTTCATTAATTGAATAACTATCATATTCTATTAATTCTAATTCCTGTTTTTCATTAGTAAAAATATATTTTATTTCACCTTTATTAGAATCCTTATCATAATAAACTATCACTAATTTTTCTAAATCATAATCAATATTCTCATTATAAAAATTTTTAATAGAGTTTTTAACTTCTTGTGTCGCTTTAGACATATTAGCACTTTCAATTATGTTATTAAAAGTCGGAATTAAAACAGCTGATAAAATCGCAATAACCGCAATTACTATTACTAACTCAACTATTGTAAAGCCTTTTTTATTATTTATTGGTTTCGTAAAATCATTGAATAGTTTTAACATATATAAGACCTTTCTTTCAATTAATTATACACTACATATATAAGACAAATAAATGCATGTTTGGTGACAATATTTATGTTTATTCTATCACATAGATATCTATTTAACAAGCAACCATCTTCATCATATAAATTAAAGTATCATTAATATATAGTATTATAATAAATAATATGGTAAAATAAAATATAAACTATTCTAACAGGTGGAATTATGACAAACAAAAACAATTTAAAGATTCATTTTTTAAACACTATTTGGAGTGATGCTATTTTACTTGAAAGTAATAATCACTATGCGTTCGTAGACACTGGGAGTCCTTTTTACTATCCTATGGTTAATAAACATTTAATAGACTTAAATATAAAGACTATAGACTTTATTGTACTAACACATTTTCATATTGATCATTATGGCAATATTAAATCATTAGTTAATGACTTTAAAGTAAATAAACTTTATTTAAAAAAATATTACGGACTTGATGGTTCTACCGCAAGTGGTTATTCATCAAATGATGAATACATCGAAAATGAGTTCAAAAATTATCATAATATTTTAGATGCTTGTAAAGCTAATAATACTGAAGTTTGTTTTGTGGAGGAAATGAATAGTAATGTTGTAAATATTGCTTTTGATAATTTTAATTTAGAATTATATGATGCTAACAACAACCTATATGAGTTATATTCTGATCCTTGTAGTCCATTTTATAATCAAAGAAAGTTTAATGAAAACTTTAATAGTATGGGAGTATTTATTAAAGTAGATAACAATAACGGAAATAGCACCAATATATTTCTTGGTGGAGATGTTTCATGTTCTAAAAGTGATGTTGAAGCAATCAATGACTTATCTATAAGGATGGTAAATAATATATACAAAAAACATAATATTGATCATATTGATATTTATAAATCATGCCATCATGGTGGCGGCGGAACTAACACTTTAGAACTATGTCAATTGCTAAAACCAAAATATGCTATTATCACCAATACTGATAGATGGCTTGATAATTATCCTACTTATGATAACCTAAAAAAAGGAAATAAGGATGTAAAGATATTAAAAACTGATTATCAAAAATATATTTTTGAAATTTCAGATATTATTAGTATACAAACCATTAAAGAAGATTCTTTATTTATTACTCTTAATAAAAACTAAAAATAATAAATCCAGTTCAA
>JAZNJG010000041.1:0-6086 GCA_045577945.1 Bacilli bacterium
ATTATTAAAAGGAATAATTAATGATGAAGATTAGAGATATAATAAATTATTTAGAACACAGATTTCCTAGAAATAATGCTGAAGATTTTGATAAAATGAGAATAGGATTTAATATAGGTTCTTTAGAAAAAAAAGTTACAAATGTAATGTTATCACTTGATTTGACAGAAGAAGTTTTACAAGATGCCATAGATAATAATTGTAATTTAATTATTACACATCATCCTTTCATTTGGGAACCATTTTATAAATTTATATTTGAAGATTACAAAACTCAAATTATTAAAAAATTACTAGAAAAAGAAATATCTGTTTATTCTATGCATACTAATTTAGACGTTGCTGATGGCGGTGTCAATGATACATTAGCTGAAATGCTTGGTATTTCTGATATTAAATCATATCCTATCAATACAGAATCTAACAAAGGTGTATTTTTACGATATGGAAAAATTAATTCTATAAAATTTGACGATTTCATTGAAAATGTCAAAATGATATTTAATTTATCAGGTGTTAGATATATTGGTAATTTAGATACAACGATAGAATCTATTGGGATAATAGGTGGTGCTGGAGGAGGCATTAATGAAATTAATGATGCCCTAAATTTACAGCTTGATTGCTATATAACAGGTGAATTAAGACTTAATTGTGCTCAATATGCTTATGCAAAAGGTTTAAATATGATCGAAGTTAATCATGGAATAGAAAAATTTGTTTTTCAATCTTTAATCGAAGAACTTATTAATGAATTCAATGGAAAAATGTCAGGATGTTTCTTTATAACAAAATATGATACTGACCCACTAAAAACTAAATAATTAAACAAAAAGAGGTATATATGGATTTTAAATCAATTATTGGACATTGTAAAAAATATGATAAATATATGGGTGTACAAGTTGTTCCTGGTTTTTTAGGCAAAACTAAAGTTGTAGGAACATATAGAATGAGTTGTAAACCATTTGATTCAGAAGTAAAAGTAACTAATTTAGTTTTAAAAGATCCTTGTCCTTCATGTGGATCTTCAAAATTAAGTGGATGTTCTCATCCATCTAATACATGTAATGGGATAATGAATAAATATTGTCCTTCATGCAGCAATTTTGAAATAGATAATACAAAAACAAAAGGTAATATTAGTCAATATGGTGATTTTGCTGGACAAAATGAAATTGAAGGGGAAAAAGATATTTACGGTAATACTTTGGGTAATCAAGCTGACTTAGGTCGTGATGGTGCATTTATTGGTAAAAAAGTTGTGGTTATATGGTTATGTCCTGATATTCAACCTCAAGGCTCATCAGGAAGCATCTCAAAAACAAATATTATTAACTCTTTAGCATCTAAAGGATTTGTAGTTGATTTTACAGAATGTTTAAACACTGTGATTACTCCTTATGAATTGGAAGCAAAATTAAAAGATGCGTGTCAACTATGGATAATATCTGGACATAGAAAACGATTAACAAGTGCTCATGAAGATATAATAGTTGAATTCTTTAATAAAGGAAGAGGTTTATATATTTGGGGAGACAATAGTCCTTACTATGCTGATATAAATGATATAACTAAAAAATTATTTGGCGTTACTATGATAGGTGATTATTATGGTGATAAAGTGTTGGGCATTAGTTCAGGACCTGGTAAACCTGGAATCATCAAAGGCCATTTAATTTCAACAGGAATTGCTAATTTCTATGAAGGAATTACTATTGCTAATGTTTATACTAGTTCTAGCGTTAAACCTCTTGTTTATAATTCAAAAGGAGAAGTTGTTACTGCATATTATGAAGAAGATGGTAAAAAATGTATAATTGATGGTGGATTTACTAGACTATTCTATAAATGGAATACTGCAGGAACTGATAGATTCGTAAAAAACTGTGCTGTATGGCTTGCTAATGTAGAAAGATTTTCTGCTGAGTATTAAATAATTAATTAATATTGCAAATAAAAAAAGTCCATAACATACGATTGTATGAAATGGACTATTTTTTTAATGATTTAATTTTTATTTGTCTTCAATTGCATCAGCAGGACAATTTTCTTGGCATGCACCACAATCGATACATTCAGATTCATCGATTACATATTTTCCGTCTTCTTCTTTAATGCAGCTAACAGGACAATTGTTTTCACAAGATCCACAAGCGATACATTGATCAGTAATAAATTTTGGCATAATAAATTCCTCCTTATTAGATAGCATTATTTTATCATATTTTTATAAATAAATAAAGTATTTTTTAAAATTATTTGTAAAATTATTTATTAATATAATATTATTGATTTTTTTTGTGAATTGTAGTAAAATATATATGTAAATTTTAAAAAGGAGATATGTATATGTTTTTAGCTGCTCAATGGTCACTTGGATGGTGGTTATGGATTTTAATTTTCTTAGGATTACTAATTGTAGGCTTTATAGCTGGATTATTAGTTTCACGTAAAATTACTCAAAAATATTTTAAAGAAAATCCACCAATTAATGAGAACATGATTAGAATTATGTACAAACAAATGGGCCGTACTCCAACTGAAAAACAAGTTAGACAAGTTATGGCTGCTGTTAATTCACAACAAGGTACTACAAAAAAATAAACAAAAGACTAGATTTAAATCTAGTCTTTTTATTATATTTAAAACTCATATAATATAATTTTTCTTATAATATAAAAAAATTATTTAGTTTCTTGAAATGATGATAATTATATGATATATTGTAATTAATCAAAATTAATAACTATAAATTTTTAAAAATTACTCTAAAGGAGGAAAAATTTCATGAAAAATTTTTTGAAATTAATGTCAATCTTTGTGTGTTTAACATTAATCATGTTATTATTTGTGGGGTGTGGATTATTTGGAGATGAACAAGAGCAAGAGCAAGAGTTTAATCCTCCATATATTGAAAATTATTATGTCAATAAACACAATCCAATATGTGTAAGTGGTGGTATGGATGTCTACAAATATGATGAAAACGCAAAGGATTTATGGATGGGAGGTTACGCTTATCATGGTGGGTTTGTTTTTTGGCCCCATCAAACAGGTACTGAAAATGCTCAGGTAGATTTGCCACTTAATGGACTTTATGAAAATATTAGTTTTGTTATTGGTGGTGATTGGGGTGAAATAACTAAAAGAGTTGATGAAAATGGTAATATTACTTATCCTAATAGTTCAAGTCAGTATTCTTGTTCACCACCAACACTTATCGGACAAGCAAAAGAAATAAAAGTTGCTATTCAATTTTGGGCAGATGATAAGATGGTAGATGAAATTTTATTTTCTAACTACCAAGTTCCAGTTAGATATACTTATAATATTTCTGGGGCTCAAAAATTTACTATTAAAACAGTAGCTGGAGCAAGAGATTTAGCTGGATCTGGTTCTATACCAGTATTGGAATTAACAGTTTGGAATGGCGAAGCACATGAAACTGGACATATTCCTTCTAAAGATAATAATGGTCCTGTCCAACTTGTAAAAGATCTAAAGCCATATCTTATTCCATCTTCATCTAGTGTGGTTTATTATCCAAATGTTACTCCTTCATCTGAAGGTAGAAACTATATCAACATGACCGGAATAAAATATGAAAATGTCTTGTCTACTTATGTTACTATGGGATTAATTGAAAATGATAATGAAGAAGTTTACTTCAATCTTGAAGGAAAATATAAATATCTTACTTTCACTGCTGGTGTAGCTGATAGAAAAACTACATATAGTGAAGGAACAGCATGGCTAACTGTTAAAGCAGATGGGAAAATTATTCATGAAGAAATATATTCATCGCATGAATTACAAAAAAAGATTACATTAGATGTAACAGGTTGTAATCAACTAGTGTTTGCATGGATGAGTGATGATGGAAATATCGAATATGGAAATTCAACTGGAAATTATTTTGGTATTGGAGATTGTTATGTAACAACGACAGAAGAAGAACTAAATAAGATAATATATTCATCACGTGACTTACCTGATAGACCAGTTAAGATGATATCTGAATTAGGAACATTTGGTGTTTTCAGTAATATGGATGATGAAGCTGTGTTAGATGGTTCAACTCAATTTAGAACATTTTCTATGGGTGGTATCAAATATAATGAAGGCATTATGCTTTATTCAGCAAACGCAATGTTGCAAACTGAACCTGCATGTGCTTCATTTAATCTAGATGGTAAATATGATACTATATCATTCATAGCAGGTCATATTTCAAATAGTGATGTATACAAAAATGATACAATTGAGATTTATGCAGATGGTGTATTAATAAAAACTATAGAAGTTGATTGTAAAATGTTACCTCAAGAATATATTGTGGAAGTTAATAATTGTCGTCATCTTGAATTCGTTTCAGGTAAGCTTACTAATAATAGTATGTATCGTCCCGCATTAGGAATTGCAAATCTTGTTGCTTATCCTGATGGATATGTAGATACTGATTACTTTCCAAAGAGAAATCCAGCAGATTATGGATCAAGTTGTGATCTTATAGAAAAATTTGGTTTTTATGATGTTCATAGCGGAGGACGCATGGATTCCGATATTGGTGGAGTCGATGTTGAAGACGGATATTATGACGGAACAACACAAAAAAATTATTTTACAATTGGTGATAGAAAGATATATAGTGGTATTTTGCTTCGCACAAGTGTCCATTTAAGTTTTGATACTGAAGGAGCTGAAGCTATGATTGGATTTAGCCTTGCGGGATTTACTATTCTTGCTCTTGCGGCAGCAGGAGAAGCTCATGAATCTGCGTTTGCCTTAGCAAATATAAAAGATAGTGGTTATACTTCAGTTACATTCACTGTAGCAATGCAAAAAGAACGTACTGCTGCAGGTGGTGATGATACAACTATACTAAGAATTGGTGCAGATGAAGAAAGTATTGCAGAATTTACACTTTCTAAAGATATGATACCAACAACTTATACAGTGGATTTAGGTGAAAATTGTGATCGATTATTATTCTTCCTTGAATGCACTTTAGAAGATGATGCATCACATACATATGCTATCTATGATATTACATTAAATAAATAAAGGAATAAAAGTATGGAAAAACATTATTTAATAATGAAATGGAATTATGACTATAATAAAGAAAATACATGGTTTGATGAGGATAGTGGATTAGAACAATATGAGTTAATAAAAGGTGCTAAATATCCTTTACCTCATATTAACAGAAAACATATAGAAATTCTTTCTGTTGACTTAAAAGAGGACTCTTTAAAAGCTGAAATTTATGTTGATTATAACACTTATATTTTGTCTAATAAGGGAGGCTCTGTTGTTGGATATGCTCATGATGATTATTCAGTAGCTGGCGATACTGTATCACAAACACTATGTATGAGTTTTACTATAAAATAAGTGAAAATATTAAAATAAAAAGCGAGGCTAGATTAGCTCCGCTTTTATTATTTTATTAAAGTATTTTCAGTTTTATTGATTAATCTTTTTATATTAGGAATATGTTTAATAAAGATTAATATAGCAATGATCAATGTTCCGAAAATTAAATAAATATCTGTTTGTAAATTTGTGATAAAATCATATTTTAAAATCGTAAATATTAAAGAAATTATTACAACACAAGAAGTGCATACAAGAGAACCTATTGATGCAATTTTAGTCTTTTTCACTACAAGTAAAAATATCGGTATTGCAATAATTATTATTGGTAAATAAGCAAAAACTGCACCAAATCCTGTCGATACGCCTTTTCCTCCTTTAAATCCAATAAAGATAGAATAACTATGTCCTAATGTAGCTATAACACCATAAAGTAATGGTGATAATACCATAAATTTTTCAGGTAATATTTCATATCTAAATAAAAACACAAATAAGGCTCCTTTTAATAGATCTAATAGATAAGTTAGAATTCCTATTTTTTTTCCTAAAACTCTTGTGGCATTAGAAGCTCCTATGTTATTACTTCCAGTTTTTCTTAAATCAACATTTTTAATCTTTCCTAATAGTAATCCAAATGGAATTGATCCAATAATATATGATAAAGTTATAAATAATATCTTATGAAATGTAATCATTTTTAA
>JAZNJG010000042.1:0-6504 GCA_045577945.1 Bacilli bacterium
ATAGGTAATACCAAACTACTACATTTAAATAAACTAAGTGAAAAATATAATAATAACATATATGTAAAATTAGAAGGCGATAATCCCTTTGGAAGTATAAAAGATAGGGTTGCCTATCAAATAATAACTAAAGGAATAGAGGAAGGAAAAATAGATAAAGAAACAGTAGTAATTGAAGCTACAAGTGGAAATACTGGAATTGCTTTAGCAGGAATATGTAAAATCTTAGGAATTAAATTTATTGTGATTATGCCCGAAAATATGAGTTTAGAAAGAATAAATCTTATGAAAATTTATGGAGCAGATGTAATACTAACTACAAAAGAAGAAGGCATGAATGGCTCAATAAATAAAGCTTTAGAAATACAAAAAAATTATGAAAAAAATAATGTTAAAACATACATGCCAGATCAGTTCAATAATCCAAACAACTACCTAGCTCATTATCATACTACCGCAAAAGAACTAGATAAAGACTTAGAAAATATAGATTATATATTTTCAGGAATTGGAACCGGAGGAACAATTGTTGGGATTGGTAAATATTTTAAAGAAAAACATTCTAAAGTAAAAATAATTGGTTATGAGCCAAAAGAAAGTCCTTTTTTAACAGAAGGAAAAAAAGGTGTACACGGCATTCAAGGAATAGGTGCTGGTTTTAAACCTAATATTTATGATGAAAAATATGTTGATGAAATATTACAAATTGAAACTAATGTTGCATATAAAGGGTGTTTTGAATTGCTAGAAGAAGGATTGTTTTTGGGAATATCAAGTGGTGGAGCGTTTGAATGCGTTAAAAAATATTTAAGAGAAAATAATATTACTAATAAAAATATAATATTTATATCACCAGACAATGGGATGAAATATATGTCATTTTATAGTAATTTGATTGAAGAATTAGATAACTAAACTTCTATGGTTTTTACAAGAAAATATTAAAATAGAAAGTGAGCAAACATAATGGATAAAATAATTAAACAATTAATGATAAATAAATATGACAAAACAACAAAAGTGAAAAGGGATGAAGTGATAAGTTTATTAGATGAGATTAGATATGTTATATTTTTAGACTTTTTTGAGGACATTTCATCAAACAAAGAAGAGTATATTACAATGAAACTCTTATCTATAAAGGATAAATTAACAAAACAATTATTAAAACTTGGGTATATAGAAATAACTGAAATAGTAAATTCTTTTTTAACCTCACTTCCAGATGTTAAACATAAACTAGAAACTGATGTTGAAGCGTTTATAGAAAGTGATCCTGCCGCTACATCACCTGAAGAAATAATACTAAGTTACCCGGGATTATATAGTATATCAGTTCATCGGATTGCCCATGAATTATATAAATTAGGTATAAAACAAATACCTAGAATAATGGCAGAATATGCGCATAATCGAACAGGTATAGATATAAATCCTGGAGCAGAGATAGGTAATTATTTTTTCATAGACCATGGTACTGGTGTAGTAATAGGTGAAACCACAAATATTGGAAATCACGTAAAAATCTATCAAGGGGTTACTTTAGGTGCTATATCAATTAATGACGCCTCAAAATTAAAAGGGGTAAAAAGACACCCAACAATAAAAGATAATGTAACCATATATAGTGGAGCATGTATATTGGGTGGAGATACAATAATCAATGAAAATGTAACAATCGGAAGTAATACATTTATTACAAAATCAATAGAACCTAATAAACTCGTAATATTTGCAAATACAGAGTATATTGAAAAAGATAAATTTAAAAAATAAAAAAAGCTTATAGTAGATTTTCTATTATAAGCTTTTAATTATCGACTTGTATTCGATATTGTTTTTCTTTAAAAATTTCATTAATTGTCTTCTCGATTTAAACATTAGTCTAGTTTTAGAACATTTATTAAAATTGTTTAAATGTCTTTGTTTTCTTTCTTTTGTTCTTCCTTTATAGAAAACCCATTTGATAAAATCCCAATCAATTTTCTCTTTACATGTAATCGATTCTCTTGTTGTATTTCGATACTTAAAATATCTTTTAATAACCTGGGTTAAGCAAAAGAATCTATTATAGTTTAAGTAAATGATAATATCACAATCATTAAATCTATTAGGACTTACACTAGTATAATTCCCATCAATAACCCAAGAAGAATTTTCATTTAAGAATTTATCGACAATAGCAGTCATTTCTTCATTAGGTCTTTCTTCCCAATCACCATAAAAACGAACTGTATCTAGATAAAGCAAGGGGATGTTGTAATGCTTGCTTAAAATTTTACATAGAGTTGACTTCCCAGAACCACTGTAACCTATAATTTGAATTTTCATATTTATTCTCCAATTTAATTACTAATAAAATATATTTTGAAATTATAACATATATTTTTCACTTATGCAAGATATATACAGATTAAATGGTAAATAATCATAAGTAATATTATTTGACTAACTAAATATATGGAAGTATAATAATTTATAGTATGGAGGTAATATGAAAAAATTTGTTGTTTACCCGGGTTCATTTAATCCAGTCACTAAAGGTCATTTATCAGCAATGGAATCAGCAATAAAGAGCGTAAATGCTGATATAGGTTTGTTTTTTATCACTAGTAGAAAAGAACTAGAAAGTAAAATGATTAAGAAGAAGAATTACTCATTCATTCTTTCAGATGAAGAACGTAAAAAAATGATTGAATCATTAAATATTGAAAATCAAAAGATTTACTATGGAGGAGTTGAAGAAGATGACATTCATATTTCGACAGCTAAAATAATTAAAAGACTACAATTAAAACATCCTAAAGATGAAATATATCTGCTAATTGGAGCTGATGAATTGAGAGAAATACCAAAATGGGATAAGATGGATACA
This sequence comes from Bacilli bacterium, assembly GCA_045577945.1. GTDB lineage: Bacteria > Bacillota_I > Bacilli_A > ML615J-28 > CAG-698 > CAG-698. The sequence continues at coordinate 2,876 of JAZNJG010000042.1, forward strand.
ATAATTGATAGTATTAAAATAATTGTAGCTATGAGAAATGGATATGATATGGAGAAAATAATAAAGAAAAATGATTGGCTTCTAAGACATAAAAATAGCTTGATACTAATAGCCTTAAGTCAAGAATCCCTTTCAATTAGGTCATCAGAAGTTAGAACAAAATTTCTATTAGGAGAAGAATATAAAAACTTGATGAATGAAGGCCCATATAAAATTTTGAGTAAATTCAATACAACAGATTTGCCAGGCTTTTCTCAAGAAAAATTTTTGCAATTAAAGATAATAGATAATGGAAACTTAGGATATAAATATGCCTCAATATACTTGTATAATTTTAACAAGGATATCTTTAAACAATGGAATGAAGACTTATTGGGGAATAAGGGAAAAATGTTAAAGAATACAAAAGTATATGATAAAGAGTTTAAAACTTCTTTTAATTTTAAATATGATACAATTTTTCAATGTGATAATATAGATTGTAGCGATGCGGCAGAAGTTCTAATAAATGAAGGATATAATGTTGCAATATTGAATCTGGCTTCAAATGTTTCTCCAGGAGGAGGTTATCATATTGGAGCATCAGCTCAAGAAGAAAGTATTTGCCATGTGTCCACCCTTTCACAATCTCTATATCAATTTGGTGATTTAAAATATAAGCATATTAGGGAAGCCAATCTTCCAAATTTCCCTGATGTTTATCCTATGGATATTAATTATGGAGGTATTTATTCACCAGATATAACCTTTTTCAGATATAGTAGAAATAAAAATTATTCATTAAGGGAAAAACCATTTTCTTGTGCAATAATTTCTGTTGCCTCTCTCTCTAATGCGGAAGAAAATGAGTATGTAGAAGATGAAAACAAATTATTTAATGAAGATGGAACTTTTACACTTAAAGGAAAAAATATAGAAATGAATAAAATCAGAACAATCTATAGAATAGCACTAGATAATAAAATTGATGCATTAGTGTTAGGAGCTTTTGGATGTGGTGAGTATTACCTCTTACCAGAAGAAGTCTCTAAGTTGTTTTATATAACTTTAAATGAAGATGAGTTTAAAGGAAACTTTAAAAAAATTGTTTTTGCAATTTTAGAAGATCCTAAAAGAAAGTCCATAGGTAAAGATGGTAAATTTAAACCGTTTTATGATATTTTTTCATAAGTATTTGCTATATTTATTTAAAAAATGAGAATCGTAAAAGACTCTCAGTTTTTATATTGTATTTACTAGTTTAATATTTTTTTAAATATAGGGTATAAATATTCAGCCATAGAAATGAATCCATAGTCAGTAGGATGACATCCGTCAACAGTTTTTTCAGAAATATTAGTTCTTCCAAGTACTTTAGCTCCATCTATATAATATAAGTTATCATCGTTAGAGTTTTTAACGTAATTTTTTTGATAATTTCTAACTTTCTTTTCATTTTTACGATAATTCTCATCGTGAATTTCGATATACATTTGTAATTTACTGATTATTACTATTGGTACTGTTGGATATTCATTTCTTAAACATTTAACAAAATTATCTAAAGTCGCTTTTAGTCTATCAAAAGTAGCGTTAGCTTCATAATCTAAAACAAACATTTTAACATTTTTGATTTTGCTAAGCGTTTCCGCTATCTCAATATGGCCTTTGCCATTTCCTGAAAAACCATAATTAAGACATTCGATACCTAACTTTCTAGATAAAATTTGTGTGTAACTCATTCCTGGTCTACTAGCGCAACCGCCTTGGGTAATAGAAGTACCATAAAAGACAAGTTTACTTTCATCTTTAAATAAATCAAGACATGGGGAAATAGTACTATTAGGATTAACACCTATTAATACCTCCTCAACAGTCGCATAAAGGGGAAAGTTTAAAACAAATAATTTATTATCTTTAAAGAATTCTTTATGATTAAAATAAGTAAATTCATATTCCATTTGATAAAAGTCAAAATTACTTGTTCGATAGAATTGCATATCTTGATATGAATTACCAATATATAAATCGAATCCTGCTTGACCTGTGTAAGGCATATGACCCATATGGAATTTAAATCCAAGTTTAACCTTAATCTTTAAGACATTAGTATTTGAATAAAAAGCAGCAATTCCACCAGTACTATTACCTGCTAGAACATCAACACTACCTTCTAAATTAGGAAGAATATCATCAATATCCTTCGGTAGTCGTTGGTATCTTTTATCGGTGTCGAACCAGTTTAAACCATAAATTTTAACGGAATCATTTATTTTAGGGTCAATATACATTATATTATCTTTTACTTCTTTGTTTACAAAATTACTGTCTACTTTTTTAATATCAATAGTTTTATTCATTGCCTTTAATATGAAAATTTAATTATCCTTTCTATATATTCTATAAATATTCATATAGTATATATAGATCATACATTTATATACCATATGTTAATACTCTATTATTATACACTAAAATTATAATATTTAATAGTACTTTAATGTACCCCACATATAAAGATAATAGTTTTCATTATTTGAGAATTAATCCCATTATAACATAATACTTAATTTATTTCCTCTATTATCCGTTATAGGTTCGAGTCCTTGGTCAGTCTCCCCTAGTTGTATTTACAACTATTAGTCTTTAAATCTAAATATTTCATAAATGTATAAAAAAAATAGGATATTCTAACTATATTTAATTAAAATACCCTTTAAAAATAAAAATAGATAATCTTTTTAGGAGACCTACAGATTAAAAAAAATGCCTAACTGCTACGATATCTATATTTTTAAAAGGTGTGTGGGACTATAAGTTTTGTATAATTTAAAAGACTACAAGCGTCAAAGCCTATAGTCTTCAATTTTTAAAATGGATATTTTCTTCTATATTCTTTTAATATTGCATCAACTAACGAATCAATAGATTCATAATTATCATGCATAGTATTTAAGCACCACGTGTAATACATTGATAATGCTTCGATGAATGATGTTAGTATCTCATCTACATTCCATTTATTCTTACTTATAGTAAGTTCAATACTTGGCAATTCATCTTTACTATATATTTGGATAGTTTTTAAAGTCCGCCAATAAAAGATATAACCTACTTTTCCTGTTCTATCTACTAAGTAATCATTATCAAAAAACTCTATATTTAGTGGTGTTTTTAATGAATATTCCGATTCAATAAAATCCATAAAATTTAATAAATTTCGCTTTACTTCTCTAACTATATTACCATTAGTTTCAACAATAAATATATATGAGCATTCAAATGTAATATTTAGATGTATTTTTTTTTACTTACTTCCATCTATTCGTAATTATTATACTCCACTATTCAATTGTTTCCCAATAACCATCCTTATTTGCTCCGACTCTTCTTATCATATTTTTCTCTTTTAATTTCTTTAAATTTTTCTTTACTCCGGGTTCAGACAAATTAGTTTTAATCATGATTTGAGCAATTGTTATATTTGGATTATCTCTTATCAATTCTAGAATTAGATCCTCAGTTTTATTAGTTACTTTATTAGATACTTTATTAGATACAATATGAAATTTATTTGCATCAATCTTATTAAATGGTATAGTCACTGTTATTCTATTTTTTTCTATTTTAATTGATTCTTTGCCATAAAC
>JAZNJG010000043.1:0-4374 GCA_045577945.1 Bacilli bacterium
AAGAATGATTTTACAAAAGAATATTTTTTGAATTGTAGTTTTAATACAGACTTTGATTTTATTGAGTTATTATTTAATTATTTTAAAATAACATTATTGTACTTATTAAGATTTTATAGAACTGAAGATGAATATAAAAAAATTGGTGATTATTTTGAAGTAATAATACCAATTTTACAAAAACATAATTTAAATGGATTAGTAATTAGAACATATTTTTATTTAATTGATATATACTCATATAGAATTAATGAATTATCAAAAGCTAAAAAACTATACATAAATCTGATGGAATTAGTAAAGCCTATTTTATCCAATAATAACGATGATTCAAATGATTTAAAAATTAAAATAATTAGAAAGACATGTGTTATGCAAAATGCAGAAGTTGCTTATAATAAGACAAAGTCTCTTTTGCCATTACTATTAAATAATAATCATAATATAAATCATGTAGAAGTATATAAATTTTTAAGTGATCATCTAGGTTATGCGTTATATTCAGGACATTATTATGATGTTGATACAGAAACATATTCATTAGCTAATGAATACTTATTATTAGCTAAAAATTTAAAATTTATTAAATACTATAAATTAGAAAATAATTTATTTTTATTAAAATTATTTAATAATAATTTGAATATTAAAGATGCAAAAAAATTTTTAAAATTATTAAAAAATCAAAATAATACAACGACCATGGTAAACTATAATATTGCTGCACTTTCAATATATTGTTCTGACTTTAAAGTTGCAGAAAAAATACTATTAAAATTACTTCAAAATTTACAAAATAATGATAATTGTTTTCACTACTATTGCATAAATGCTAATTTAGCATCATTATATTTATTGAAAATGGACTATATTAATGCTAAGAAATACAATGATAATATTTTGTATTCAAATTATGAATGGCATAAAGATTTTATAAATATAATGAAAGAAAGAGCTAGAATATTTGCTGAATATATTAATAACAAGAAAAAGTTGACTCCACTACAATTATTTAATAGTTTAAATAATGAAATAAAATTTTCCAATACATGGTTGTTTTTAGGAAGAGGAATCATTTTTTCAGAATTAATGTTTTATAGAGAATAATTGTATTTTGATATCAGTGCAGAATTTATTAGTAAGTTTATCAGTTCATTTAAGTTATAACCCAATTGATTTAAGGCATAAATCATTTCACCGTTACTAACAAAATAAGGCATTGTTGAAAAATCCATATAATATATTTTTCTTGTTTTGTAATTAATTCTACAATCAATACGGCCATAATTTGCCATACCAATAGATTCATATATTAATAATGACTCTTTCTTTATTTGTTCAACTATTTCATCACCCATTTCTTCTCTTAATGAAAAATTAGTGTGATTATATGAAAAAGCTATATCATTAGTAATTATTAACTCTTTTAAATTTCTAATTTCATTAATTGATACACCAACTGGATCTAACACATATGGCTTATCAAATTCAATTATTGTAGTTTTTGCTTCATATCCCTCAATAAATTCTTGAATTAATAATGGTGTTTTTTTAAGATTATTATATATATCTAAAACTCGTTTATCAAATGAATTTTGATCCTTCAATGTAATAATTGATTTATCAGTAATTCCCTGACTGGCTGATTCAAATAAAGGCTTAACAATATATTTAGTATTTTTACGATTTGGTTTAATTCCTGCAAGCCATTGAGCATCTTTATACACAAATGATTCAATAAAATTAATATTTAAATATTTTAATAAAGCATTAACATGGTATTTTTGCCTTGCAAAAGAGCAAGCATATCCATCAGAAGCAGTATATTTTATATTATTTAAATCACAAAATGTTGGTATTAAACTTTTTTTTGCAGGGCCATATCCATTTCTTGCAAAATTAAATACAATGAAATCTTTAAATTTTATTAAACCATTTAAATAATCTGATATAAATTTATTTTCATCAAAATAACATATAACTGTATAATTATTATGTTTTATTGCACTTAAGATTTCATCATATTCATTATCGTTAAAAAATTCTGCAATGATGTTGGGAGATTTTTCATTATACAACTCCGTCTTATTTATTACATTTGTTATTAATATTATTGCACCTTTATATATTTTTTTACTGTATTTATCAAATAGATTCATAATTTCCTCCAAATAATTTATTGTTATTTGGAGGATTTTTAATTGAATATAGAAAATATTATAATTATAAATCATGCATTTTTTTGACAAAAATATACAATTCTTGATAATAAATTATAAGTATGGTATAATAAATTATAAAAATATTTGGAGGTTACTTATGAAAAAATTTGATTTATCAATATATAAAAGTAGTCAACCTTATTTTGATTTGTTGGATACTTATATAAAGGAACAAGGAATAAGAAAAGAAGCATTCTTATTAGAGGTAGGGGTAACTCCGAGTTCTTATAGAAAATGTAGAAAAGGGGAATTAAATATAGGCTTTGAGATTGTAGAAAAAATTTCTAATCATTTTTCGCTAAAAGTTCCTGATGATATATTTTTAGACAAATTAGAAAAGTTTATTAATAAAATATATAAGGATATTTATTATAAAAATTTTAAATCTTACAAGCAAGATCTTGAGTTTATTGATGAACTTCTTAATGAAAATTATGTTATATTCCCTTTATTTAAATTATTAAAGATATTTATGATTGCTGCATCAAATGATGATATATTTAAGATTCAAAAAAATAATAAAGAGTTATATGAAGAAATTGCTAAATATAAATTGTTTTTTAATCATGGATTATATGAATTATTTGAAATAGTATATTTAGTATTTACTGATTCTATTTCTAGTAATCATTGGATTAAGAATTATAAAAATGGTATGGCGTACTTCGTATTAGCAACAAGAAGTTATCTAGAATTTAGATATATTGAAACATTATTCTATGGTGAAAAATGTAAAAAATTATTAAATGAAGATGGTAATATCAATAGATTATTTTACTTAAATAATACATTAATGAGTAGTCTTATGTTTGTTGAGAACTATGAAGAATGTTATGAATTAGCTTCAAATCAATTAGCTTCTTTAGAATCAATTGACTATAAGGAAAGTTTCCATTTTGATAATTGCAGAAAGTATAGAATTGTTTCTATGTTAGGAATTCGAGAATACAAAAAAATTAAAGATGAGTATATAGATAATAGTGATATTACATTAACAGAGATTGTATGTATATTAACAGCGATTTATTCTTTGAATAAAAATGATAAAGAAAATAAGTTTAAAGAATATGATAAGTATTATGAAGAATTAGAAGTAGACACACTACCATTAGAATATTCTGATCCAATAAAATTAGTTGATCAAATGCTTAAAGGCAAAATTAAAGTTAAAGGTTCAATTATGTTTTTAAGAAAATATGAAATTATGACTCATTTCGAAAAAATATTTCAAAATATCGTTTTGGGGTAATTCGACAAGCTTTAATTTTAAATCGTTCCATTCGGGGAGCGATTTTTTTTTTTTTTTTTTGTTTTTATATATTTTCGTTCCTAAAACAAAACGAAGGTAACTTGACAAAACTTTTTTAATAGTGTATATTATTAGTATCAAAAAAGGAGGAAAATAAAAATGAAAACATTTAAAAAGACATTTGTAGGAGTTATTCTTTTAGTTGTTATGTGTTTAATGACATTTACAGCTGTTTCTGTTAATGCAGCAAAAATTCATATTATAAAAGACAATAATCCAAATGGTGTTGTAATTTTATCTTTAGATAATGAAAGTTATTCTATTGAAGTTGACGATGAAACAGGATATGGATATGTTGTTTATGAAATCGATGGAGAAGAAGAAATTTTAGGTACTTGTTCAGTAGTTGTTTTAGATACTATTAATAAGACTGAATATGTACTATGCTATGAAGAAGAAGGCTTAACATCATATGGTGAAATGATTGTTGTAATTACAAATGAAGTAGCGTCAGAAGGTGTAATTTATTCTATTGAAGGTAAATTAGAAGAGTTATTTGATACTAATGATACAGTAATTATAGAAGAATAATCAGAGGCAAATATAGAAGGCAGCGTTATTATCACTAAATTTAATATCTAGGGGAAAATAAATAATTTAAATAGAGTATGAAAATACTAATAGAAAATATTTATTAACCTAAAATGAAGATATCGTTGATAAGTATTAGTGTTAGTATTGATTAATGAGTTAATGTAACAATCACACAAACAGGCAATGTTGTGATATAAGGATATAATTATATTTATAATAATAATTATGGTGTTAGAATAAATTTAACTGTTACTAATTAGAATAGATAGTTCATTCGCTTTAAAGTGAATTAGTAATATTTTATTATCT
>JAZNJG010000044.1:0-15251 GCA_045577945.1 Bacilli bacterium
TGATAAATATAACGAAAACATAATATCTGAAATGAATTATGGCGATGATTATAAAGCCTTTATTAAAGATAATATATATACCTCTCCTATTATGAAGAGAGCTTTAATACAGACATATAGAATTATAAAAGAAGTTAAATATATATTAGGTGCGGAAATAGATAAATATTATATTGAATGTACTAGACATGAAGGCAAAAAAGAAATTAAAAAATCAAGATATAATGCTTTAAAAGATCTTTATGCATCATGTAAAAGTGTTGCTATAGAGTATGGAATTGATATGACATCATTAAAAACAGAGCTTGACCAAAATCAAGATAAATTAAGATCAGACAAAGTATACTTATACTTTACACAGTTAGGTAGAAGTATGTATTCATTTAAGAAAATTAACTTTAGCTCATTATTTGATAATAATCAATATGATATAGATCATATCTATCCTCAAAGCATGATTAAAGATGATTCAATAAGTAACAGAGTTTTAGTTACAAAAGATGAAAACGAAGCAAAATTGGATAAATTTACATTTGAAGTTCCAGATTTAATTAATCCAAAAGCATATGGTTTTTATCAAAAACTATTAGATTTAAAACTAATATCAAAAGAAAAGTTTAAAAGACTTACGAAAAAAGAAATAAGCAACGAAGAATTAGATGGATTTGTAAATAGACAAATTGTGGCAACTGATCAAGCAGTTATTGGAATAGTAAATTTATTAAGAATGTATGAAAAGGTTGATAATTCTAGAATTGTTTTCTCAAAGGCAGAAATTATTAGTGATTTTAGAAAAGAGCATAAATTGGTTAAATCAAGAACTGCAAATAATTATCACCATGCTCATGATGCTTATCTAAATGTGGTTGTTGGAAGAGCAATCAATAAGTATTATACATATAATTATTTTAATAGTGTATATGATTATCATAGAATGAAAAATGAAAGAAAAACTATTAATCCTTCAACAATTTTAAAATATAATAGAACACATAATGGTGAAAAATATTGGGAAGTTGATAAGGTATTATATACAATTAATAAAAATTTATATAATAGATTTGATATTCGAGAAACTAAGAGAATGACTAATCCAAATACAATGTTCCATAAAACGCAATTAATTCCTGCTTCTGATAACAAAAATCCAATACCAATAAAGTTAAATAATGAAAAACTAACAGATACTGGAAAATATGGAGGATATCCTTCTCCAACTTATTGTAAATTAATCATAATTAGCAAAGTCAATAAAGGTAAAGTAGAATACATATTAGAACCTATTCCTCGTCATTATAAAGAAAACATGAACCAATATATCAACTATGTTTTAGGTTACAAAGATTGGAAAATAATAAAAGATGACATAATGATAAATGTTGTATGCGAATATCAAAAAAGAAAATTTGCAATTACAGGAGTAACCGGTCAAAGATATTGTGTAATTAATTTAAAGGATAGATTCTTTGAAAAAGAAGATATTCTTATAATAAAAAAATTAGAGAAATATAATGATAATTGTATTAAAAAAATTGAAATGAAAGAACTTAATGATTGTATAATCATTTCTCCACAAGGGGGAAAAAATTCAGGAGAGGTTTCTATTTCTGTTTCAGAAATTGATAAATTAGCTAATAGTATTGTTACCTTATATTCAAAAGATATATATAACTATAGTGTTGTTGATATAATATTAACTAACTTTAATGCTAATTATAATAATTTAGATTTAAAACAAAAGATTACACTGTTAATTGAATTATTAAATTTATTTAAAACAAATGAGAGGTTATCGTCTAACTTGACTTTAATAGGTGGGAAAGAAAAAAGCGGTATTTTATGTTTTAATAAAAAACTTTTACCTGGTATGAAACTTATTTATGAGTCTCCTACTGGCTATTTTAGAGAAATACTATTTGAGGTTCCTGATAGTGGCATTTAGAACATTATTTATAGAATCAAGATGTAAGCTTGAATACTCTTTGAATTATTTGATTTATCGAAAAGGATTAGAAGAAAAAAAGATATTACTTGATGAAATAAAATTAATTGTAATATGTTCTACACAAGTTTCAATAACAAGTTGTTTAATTTCAGAGTTATCTAAAAAGAAAATTAAATGTATCTTTTGTGATGAAAAATTCAATCCAGAATGTGAAATGGTTTCATATCAAAATAATTATTACTCATTTAGAAAAATAAAAGAACAACTATCATTTTCGGAAATCAATAAAAATATTTTATGGCAAAGCATTGTAAAACAAAAAATCATTAATCAAACTAATAATATTGATAAGGAAATATATAAAGTACAATATAAAATGATGTTAGATTTTGCTAATGAAGTAGAACTAGGAGATGTAACTAATCGTGAAGGTCACAGTGCAAAGGTATATTTCAACACACTATTTGGTAAAAACTTTAAAAGATCTATGGAAACCGATATTAATAAGTTTCTAAATTATGGATATACAATTATTTTGTCATTAATTAATAGAGAGATAAAGAGTTTAGGATATTTAACAGAAATCGGAATCTACCATATAGGAGAATCAAATGCTTTTAATTTATCTTGTGATTTTATGGAACCATTAAGACCTCTTGTAGATAAATTAGTTTTAAACAAAAAAATAAATAATGAAAATTTTAAAATAGAGTTTATAAATATGTTATCATTAACAGTAAAATATAATGAAATGAAATTATATTTAGATAACGCAATTCATTTATATGTTGAAGATTTAATAAATTATTTAAAAACTGGAAACTTAGAGTATATTAAATTTATAGATTATGAGTTTTAGATATATGAGAACAATACTATTCTTTGACTTGCCATCGGTAACAAATAAAGATAAAAAGAATTATAGAGACTTTATTAAAAATATAAAGAAGATAGGTTTCTATATGATACAAGAATCTGTTTATGTGAAAATGTCAATTAATTATAAAAGTGCACAAAACACAAAAATTAAAGTTAATAGTTTTCTTCCGGAAATGTAATGCTTCTTACAATTACAGAAAAGCAATTTAATTCCATCGATATATTAATAGGTGATCTAAAAACAGATGTTATTACCTCTACAGATAGGGTGATTGTTTTATGATTGAGTTATATATAAAAGCAATAAATACTACAATTAAAATAAATAATAGTATAACAACTTTTTGCTTTAAAGATGTCAATCAATATAGGAATATATATTTTAATATTGAAAATGCTATAATATTAAGTTATAATGGTGAATGTATAGATATAGGGAAAAAAGTTACTATCATAAAGGATATTTCAGAAGTAAGTTGTAATGATAAGAAAATGATTAACTATTTATATAAATGTATAGAAAAAAGTATTTCAAATGACTTATCTGAGCAATTTAGTGAATTGAACCGTGTATTAATTCAAGTTCTAGATGAAGTGATAGATAAAAATGAATTTAATTTAACTTATAACCCTGATATCAACATTACAAAAGTATTTAGTTCATTAGATTTACAGTTTCAAAACTATGGTCATGATGAATATTTAAGAAGTTTATTACAATATTTTAACCTTGTAAATTCTGTAACAAAATCAAAAATATTTATAACTTTTAATTTGAACAATTTTATTACAACAACAGAATATGAAATGTTATTAAAAGAGTTTGAATTAATGAATATAAATGTTATAAATTTTGAAAAGTTTACTACATCATCTACAATTGATTATGTAATTGATGATGATAATTGTATATATTAAGTGTATTTTAGCAAACCGCAATGAACTTTGAGGTTTGCTAGGTATGCTAAATCTATATTGTAGTGAACTATAACGAAGTTGAACAAGAAACATTTAAAGTTTGCTAGGTATGCTAAATCTATATTGTAGTGAACATTTCTATTGTTATACAAATTCTAATCTTAGTTTGCTAGGTATGCTAAATCTATATTGTAGTGAACCCAAAAGTGTACCTACTATAAATACCAAGAGTTTGCTAGGTATGCTAAATCTATAGTTTATATTTAACATATTTTTATGAATTAATACATTGCGTTAGATATAGAATTGTGATATAATATTTCTAGGTGACAAAATTATTTGATTGTCTCAAGTACCTTAAGTGGTATGAAGCTAACAACTTATTGTTGTTAGTTCAAGTTAGTATTTTAATAACTAACTTTGCTAGTATCAAGTTATAGATACTAGCTTTTTTTATTTAAATAAATTATAATAAAAAATGTCACCATTTTAAAAATAAATTGTCTTATATATGAGGAAAGTAAATATGAGAAATATTTCTAATGAACAATTTAATAAGAAATATTATCAGTATAAAGATATACTATATAAAATATCCTATACATATGTGCACAATGTATATGATGCTGATGATATTGTACAAGATGTATTTATGAAGTATCTTAATTCAAATGAATCTTTTAAAACAGATGACAATGAGAAATATTGGCTTATAAGAGTTACAATAAATACTTGTAAGAATTTTATTTCATCTAATTGGAAAAAAAGAATAACGTTTGATGAGGATTTAAATAAAATTTCAAATAATGATTTAGGAAATGTTGCTGATGATAAATGCAATTACAATAAATTATTTGATATTATAAAGGTACTACCTCATAAATATAAAGAGGTAATTATATTACATTATATTGAAGAGATGAAAGTAAATGAAATATCAAGCGTATTAAAGATTAGTGTATCCGCAGTAAAGAAAAGATTAGAACGCGCGAGAAATATGATTAAAGAACGATATTAATTAAATGTATATAAGAAAGGAGAAAAATAGAATGAAAGATTTTGAAAAAGATTTATTAGAAGTTAAAAATAATATTGAAAACTCCCAAAAAAATAATCCTGATGAAATATATCAATATTGTAAAGCAAAAAAACAAGCGAATATATTTAATTGGCGATTATTCTATAGGCTTGGTATGTGTATATTATTACTAATTTCTATATTATTGTCAACTTGGGCATTAATAAAATATAATAATCTTCCAAATAATCCCAATAATCCTAATCATCAATTAGGAGAAAATCAAGAAAATGACAATAAAGAGAAAAAATTAGTATATAGAGTTACTAGTGAAGAGGAATTAAAAAAACTATTAAGCGAAAAAGAAAACAATTATTACCTTTTTGATGAGTCATTAGATGCAGAAATAATGGTTCCTGGAAATGATTCTTCTGGAGATATATATAAGGAAACATCAAGTTCTTCTTATCAAACAAATATACAGGTGGAAGGTATTGATGAAGAAGATATTGTTAAGGTAAATGGTGATTATATTTATTATTTACCAAAAACAACAATGTATAATAAAAGAATTGAAAATAAATTTTATATTTTAAAATATTCTGAAGAAGGAGTAGTTTTAGAAAAAACAATATCATTTCCTATAGATGAAGAAAACGTTGAGGAAAATGAAACTCATAAAATATTAAAAACAAGCTGTTTTAACTGTAAGTCATTATATGCAACAGATAAATATATTATCTTACTTGGTAATGTAACAGTAAATGTAAAGATAACAAAAAATGGAACTAATAATACTTATACAACGAATTATGAAAACTATTATGCAGTAAACATTTATGATATAAACACTTATGAACTTGTCTCAGAAATAAAGATACCAGGAACAAATGTATCCACAAGACTAACTGAAGATAAGTTATATATAATAAATAATTATATGGAAAATGAAGATTATTATCTTCCTATGGGTAATTTTAATGAAAATTATATTTTCCCTAAGGTTGAAGATATTTATTATTGTCCATCGTTTGGTTCAATAGTCAATAATTATTTGATTATATATAAAATTGATTTAAGAGAAAATATAGAACTTGAAGAATTTTATTTTCTTTCACCATACATCAATAATTTATATATGGATGAAGATACATTGTATTTGATAAAGTCTTATAATAATAGTGAAGAGATAATAACTAATACTAAAGGTAAAAATTGGAACTCAACACAAATCTTAATAATAGATCTTAATAATGGTATTTCAATTGATGGGATTATAAAAGTGAAAGGATCAATTAATGATAAATATTGTATAGACGAATATAATGGATATTTAAGAATTGCTACAACGGGAAATATGAAAACTTTTGACGTAGCTTTAGGAAAAATATTTTATAATTATAGTTCAGAAGTATTTAATTATTTAACAATATTTGGAAAAAATAACAAAGGGAATTGGGAAGAAGTAGGCTCAATAACTGAAGGAATTGGACTGCCAGGAGAAAAAATAAAAAGTGCAAGATTTGATGGCAATAACGTGACTATTGTGACTTTCAAACAAACAGATCCTCTTTATTATATTGATTTAGCAGATCCAAAGAATCCGGTAATCACAAGCGAATTAAAAGTTACTGGATATTCAGCATATCAACATCCTTATAAGGATAATTACATTATAGGTATCGGGTATAGCGCAGATTTGTTAGGAAGAACAAATGGAATTAAAATTTCATTATATGATAAAAGTGATAAAGATAATATTAAGGAAGTAGGTAATTCATTAGTGTTTAAAAGCACAGAATACTCTAGTGCAAGTGTGATTAGTGATCCAAAAGCTATAATGTTTAATTTGAGTAATAATTGTTTTGGATTCTCAATGAATGGTATGCAATTAAACCAAGCAAGCAATAAATATGAATGGGCTAATGGTTATTTCGTTTTCAACATAGACGAAACCAAGGATACTCCAATTTCAATATATTTTAAAGATGAGATAACAAGCGAGCAATATAAATATTCAAATGAATTTCAAAGAATGGTGTATATTAAAGATAAATATTTCTTGCTTAAGAGAAACGAAGTAGTTTGTTATTTTGATAATGGTGATGGGTTTGATGTTATAAATGAAATAGAATTAAATTAACCAAATAGTAAAAACTCTCAAATTGAATTTTGAGAGTTTTTATTATAAATAAAGTAATATTTAAAAAATACCTTGAGAAATTTTCTGTTTTAGAGTATAATATATAAGGTTGATGCTAGCGTAACTCAGCTTGGAAGAGTAGCGCCCTCGTAATGCGCAAGTCGGGAGTTCGATTCTCCCCCCTAGCACCATAAGTAATTAATATAAAAGAATATAAAAATAGGAAAGGACTAAACAATGGAATACACAAATGAAGTAAAAAAAATGTGCAGTGTTAAACAAGGTGGAAACTTTGGTTGTGCTCCAATTCCTCAAGAAGGAAAATGGACTTATTCAAGAGAAATCAAAGACATCAATGGTTTAACTCATGGTATCGGTTGGTGTGCACCTCAACAAGGTTGTTGTAAACTAACATTAAATGTTAAAGAAGGAATTATCCAAGAAGCATTAATTGAAACTCTAGGTTGTTCAGGAATGACTCATTCAGCCGCAATGGCTAGTGAAGCAATCGTAGGAAAAACTTTATTAGAAGCTTTAAATACTGACTTAGTATGTGATGCTATTAATACTGCAATGAGAGAATTATTCTTACAAATCGTTTATGGACGTACTCAATCTGCATTCTCTGAAAATGGTTTACCAATTGGAGCAGGTTTAGAAGACTTAGGAAAAGGTTTAAGAAGTCAAGTTGGTACATGTTATAGTACATTAAGCAAAGGTCCTCGTTATTTAGAATTAACTGAAGGATATATCACTAAACTTGGATTAGATGAAAATGATGAAATCATTGGATATCAATATATTAGTTTAGGCAGATTTATGGATTACTTAAAACAAGGAATCGCTGCTGAAGAAGCATTAGAAAAAGCAAAGGGTCAATATGGCAGATTTAGCGATGCTAAGAAATACATTGATCCTCGTCATGAATAGGAGGTCTAATTATGGCATTATTTGAAAGTTTTGATCGTCGTATTAACCAAATTAATGAAACATTAAACAAAAATGGAATTAAATCTTTAGAAGAAGCAAAAGAAATTTGTGACTCTTATGGTATTAATGTTTATGATTTAGTAAAAAGTATTCAACCAATTTGCTTTGAAAATGCATGTTGGGCATATACTGTTGGTGCTGCTATTGCTTTAAAGAATAAAGCTGCTAACGCTGCTGAAGCAAGTAAATATATCGGTGAAGGATTACAATCTTTCTGTATTCCTGGAAGTGTTGCTGATGATCGTAAAGTAGGTTTAGGTCATGGTAACTTAGGAGCTATGCTTCTTTCTGATTCAACAAAATGTTTCGCATTTTTAGCTGGTCATGAATCATTTGCGGCTGCTGAAGGTGCAATTGGTATCGTTAAAAAAGCTAACAAAGTTCGTAAAGAACCTTTAAGAGTTATTTTAAATGGTTTAGGAAAAGATGCTGCTAAAATTATTTCTCGTATTAATGGATTCACATATGTTGAAACATTATTTGATTATGTTACTGGTAAAGTTAATATCGTTAGTGAAACAAAATATTCTGACACTGAAAGAGCATTAGTTCGTTGTTATGGATCTAATGATGTTCGTGAAGGTGTTGCAGTTATGCATTTAGAAGACGTAGACGTATCTATTACTGGTAACTCTACAAATCCAACTCGCTTCCAACATCCAGTTGCGGGAACATATAAGAAAGAATGTGTAGAAAAAGGTAAGAAATACTTCTCAGTTGCATCTGGTGGTGGTACAGGTAGAACTCTTCATCCAGATAATATGGCTGCTGGTCCTGCTTCATATGGTATGACAGATACAATGGGAAGAATGCATTCAGATGCTCAATTTGCTGGTAGTTCATCAGTTCCTGCTCACGTAGAAATGATGGGATTAATCGGTATGGGTAATAACCCAATGGTTGGTGCAACTGTTGCTGTTGCTGTTGAAGTTTCATTAGCATTATCTAAATAAAAAAATAACGGCTAGTCTTTAAGACTAGCTTTTTTATTTAAAAAATAAATTGACATATAATACTATGCGTGATATAGTATTATATGAGGAGTAGTATTTATGGATATACAATTAAAAAGAGGATTATTAGATATTTGTGTTTTAGCATCAATTAAGACAAAAGAATCATATGGGTACAAAATAATTAAAGATATAAAACCTTATATTGAAATTTCAGAATCAACTTTATACCCAATATTAAGAAGACTGGAGATTCAAGAATTATTAACTGTTAAGAGTGTTGAACATAATGGACGATTAAGAAAATATTATTATATAACAGAATCGGGAAAAAGAAGATTAGAAACCTTCAAAGAAGAGTGGAAAGAAGTTATTTCAATTTATAATTTTGTTATAAAAGGAGATGAATAAAATGCTTAGAGAAGAATTTATAATTAAATTAAAGAATAAGTTATCGGGTATCCCTAATGATGATCTTGAAAAGACCATAGAGTATTATAACGAAATAATCAATGATAAGATTGAAGAAGGAGTAAGCGAAGAAGTAGCTGTTAATTCTTTAGGTATGCTTGATGATATAGTTAATAATATATTGAAAGAAATCCCAATTAAAAAAATTGTAATAGAAAAACTTCAACCAAAAAGAAAGTTAAAAACTTGGGAGATTGTTTTGCTATCTGTAACGGGAATAATTTGGATTCCAATGTTAATTGTAGTTTTTGCTTTGATATTAACTTTATACATATCTCTTTGGTCTGGAGTTATTATTTCAGGGGCATTAACTATATCGACAGGACTTACATCTCTAACAACTATTTTTGGTGTAATTGATATATTTGCAGGTAATATTAGTAGCGGTTTAGTACTCATAGGAATAGGACTATTTTCATTGGGAATTGCAATACTATTTGGAATACTAACAATAGAATTTTCAAAAGTAATGATTAATGTTTGCAAAAAAATAGTGTTAAAAGTTAAAGAATTATTTATAGGAGGCGAAAAAAAAGATAATGAAGAAAAAGAATTATAAAAAATTAATTATCTTGTCTTGTATCTTAATTGGTTTTGGCTTAATTGCAGCTATTATAGCATTATCACTAAATAATTTTAGTTTTGATGATTTTGGCGATCCTTTAGTTTCTAAAACATATGATATAAATGAAAACTTTGAAAGTATAGATTGTAACATGGTGAAAAGTGATTTGAATATTTATTTAACAGATGGAAAAAGTTATGCATTATGTTTAGAGAATAAGAATATTACTTTCACAATTGAAGTTATTGATAATGTATTATATGTAAAAGAAAATTATCAATGGCAAATGTTATTATATAACGATACTGAAGTGTCATTATTCATAAATCAAGATATATTAGATAAATTAAATATTAAAACTAATACGGGGGATATTAGTATTATTGATAAATTTAAGATTAAAGAACTAGTTATTACAGGCACAACAAATGATGTTGAACTAATGTCTATTACATCGGAAAGTGTTACTATTGATGTGACTACTGGCGATTTAATAATAGAAAATATTGAAACTAATGGTATTACTATTACACTATCAACTGGAGATATAGAGTTGAACAATTCAAAAATAAATAATAATGCAAAAATAAAAGTAACAACTGGAGATGTAGAATTATCTAAAAATGAAATAAAAGAGGGACTAGAAGTTGAAGGATCAACAGGAGATCTAGAAATTGAGAATCTAAATTGTAACGATATTAATTTTAAGTTATCAACTGGTGAAATTGCTCTTGAAGATGTAATAGTAAATAACAATATGATCATTGAAACGACAACCGGCTCTGTGGTGCTAAAACATTGTGATGGAAAAAACATTGACATTGAAACGACAACAGGAAGAGTTGAAGGCTCAATCCTTACAAGTAAGCAGTTTGATGCTGAAAGCGAAACAGGAAGAGTAGATGTTCCTAAAACATACGAAGGCGGAAAATGTAAAATCAGAACTACAACTGGAAGAATTTATATAATTATAGGTTAATTAAAAAATGGGCTTTATTGCCCATTTTTTATTAATTAGAATTATCTCTGTAATAATAATGTATCTTGGTTTGTTTCTGTTGTTACATCAATGTTCAAAGATTTTAATAATGATATTTCATCATTATGAAGCATAACACTTGAATGCATTTGAGCCCATTTTAATTTAGGAAGTTGAGCTAAAGCTTTTTCAGCCATTGCATTAGTTTTTGCGGTAATTGCTAAAGCAATTAAAACTTCATCTAAATTAAGTCTATATGAAGTTTTATGTAAAAAGTTACTCTTTAATGTTTGAATAGGTTCAATTATACTAGGAGAAAGTAAAGGCATATCATCAGTTATTTTAGCATAATATTTTAAAGAATTAATAATAGCAGCAGAAGTAGCTTCTAGTAGATCTGATTTTTTGCCAGTAATAATCTTTCCATTAGTTAACTCGATAGCAACAGAAGATAGACCAGTCTTTGAAGCCTTATCTAAACATGCTTTTACAGATTTTCTATAATCAACTGTTAAATCTAGAGATTTCATGATAAAATTTAACTTTTCAAATGTAGAAATATCAAGTTTACCAAGTTTTTGCATACACTTAGCGTCTAAAAATCTTCTTACAATTTCTTGCTTGCTAGATTCGATAGCACGTTCATTGTCTTTTATACAAAAGCCTAACATATTTACTCCCATATCTGTAGGAGATTTGTATGGAGACTCACCATATATTCTTTCAAATATTTGTTTTAAAATTGGGAATACCTCTAAATCTCTGTTATAACTTACTGTTGTTTTCCCATAGGCTTCAAAATGAAAGTAATCATTTACATTTACATCATTTAAATTTGCAGTTGCTGCTTCATAAGCAATATTAACAGGATGTTTAATAGGTAAATTCCAAACTGGAAATGTTTCAAATTTAGCATATCCAGATTTTTGGCCATTCATGTGTTCATGGTATAATTGAGAAAGACAAGTGGCCATTTTTCCGCTTCCTGGTCCTGGAGCTGTAACAACAACAATCGGTCTTGATGTTTTTGCATAATCATTTTTTCCAAACCCGTTTTCACTAAGAACATGATTAACATTGTATGGATATCCTTCAATAGGATAATGTAAATAAGTAGTCAATCCTAAATTCATAAGTTTAGTTCTAAAAACATCAGCTAATGGTTGATGATTATATTTAGTTATTACAATACTACCAACGTATAAGTTATGATCATTAAAGTAATCAATAAGTCTTAAGACATCACTTTCATAAGTTAAACCTACATCACTACGAGATTTAAACGATTGAATATCATCAGCATTTATAGTAATTAGAATTTCAACCTTGTCTCTAAGTTTAGATAAAACTTTAATTTTTGAGTCGATTTCAAATCCTCTTAAGACCCTCGACGCATGATAATCGTCAAATATCTTTCCGCCAAATTCAATATAAAGTTTGTTTTCAAATTTATTTACTCTTTCTAGAATTTTTTCGCTTTGTAGCTTAAGGTACAAACTATTATCAAATGATATATTTTTTTTGCAAGCCATTTTAATCACCTTCACATTATTTTATCATAATAACCATTTTAAGACAAGAATTATTAGATAAATAAAAAACTAAACACGATTGTGTTTAGTTATTAGTGTGTTTAGTAGTAAGGTTAACTAACCATTTTTTTTGCTTAATAAAGTAATTAGAAAGGAATATTTTGAATATATCGCTAATATGTGATGCAAGATATACAAATATTATACTTATTCCCCAATCCTTTGCATTAATTCCTAAAACTATAGCAATAGGTAAGCTAATAATATATGTAGGAATCTCGTCAAGTAAAAACGCTCTAACATTATCTCCACCTGCTCTCATAGTAAAGAAGCAAACAGAGTTATAACAATAAATTCCAGTAAATATTCCAGTAATTCGAATTAAGTTTATAGTTAAATTCCTTATGTTTTCATCGCAGTCAAATAAAAGAACAATCACAGGGGATAATAATATCATTAATAATCCTAAAAAAGTTCCCATTATGACAGCTAATCCTTTTAAACGATAAAAGTTGGATTCGGCTTCTTCAAAATCTCCTCTACCTAGAGCAGATCCTATTACTATTGCAGTGCTACTACCCAATCCTGCAAAGACAATAAAGAATAAGTCGCTAATATTTTGAGAATATCCATATGCAGTATACCACATATCATTATTATATGTATAGAATTTAGCAAGTAAAACCATACCTAAAGACCAAAAAGCTTCATTAAGAACCAAAGGAATACCTTTTTTAGCATAATCGATGACTAACAATTTAGAAATTTTTAAAGTTCCAAATGCTCCTCTAAAGTGAGAAGATTTAGTCATGAATAAGAATATAATTAGTATTAAACATTCAACGACTCTAGAAATATTTGTGGCAATGGCTGCTCCAATGGCTCCTTGTTCTTCAAATCCTAAGTTACCAAAAATCATACAATAGTTAAGGAATACATTAACAAATATACCAACACTAGAAGCAATTAAAGCAATTTTTGGCTTTTCGATACTTCTTAAACAATTTGCAAAGAAAATATTTAGAATAGTTATAATACATCCGTATTTAATGTAGTTTAGATAGTTATAACCGATATGTCGAGATTCAGTACTTTGAAGATACGAGTTAACAACACTTTCACCAAGAAACTCGATAGCTACCATTGATAAAATCCCCACAATAATAGAGATTAATAGACCAAGTCTAAAAGATTCATGGATTTTATCTTTGTTTCTTGTTCCAAAGAATTGGGAAATAAAGATGCTAGATACAGTGGCAAAGCCAAGCCATAAAAAATTTAATACGAAAATCATTCTATTAGCAGCAGAAACACCATTATAAGCAATAGCTCCTTCGCCATAGCTATTAATCATTAAATTATCAACATACCCCGCAATAGAAATTAATAATTGTTGGAGCATAATAGGTATAATTAAAGCAAAAACTCTTTTGTAGAAAGACTTATTACCAATATATTTTTTAAAGTTCATTATAATTCATCTCCTGTATTTAATTTATTATAATTTTTACAATTAATAAAATATCTGATTATTGAGAAAATAACAATTGCAATCGCTAAGATAAAGTTTACAAAATAAAATAATTTATATGAATGTTTCTCAATGATAAAACCATTAACATTTTCAAATAATGCAATTAATAGCTGGCTAAATAAAGTCATCATCATAATTGCAAATGTTCCCTTTTTCTTCCCAACAATGTTAACGACATATTGGAAGGATACATGTAATAAAATAGCATATCCAATTCCCCTCAAACCAGAAACAATAATAATTACAATAACAGGTAAATATAAGCAATTACAAAGCAATCTTATTGCTAAAGAGAAACTTGAGATAATTAACATTGATTCAGTAGAAAGTTTTAATTTAGACTTCGTTAAAATAAATATTGTTATAACCTCGAATAATACAAAATATGAATATACTAAACCATATTCATCAGAGTTAACATCTCTGCTCTCTAAGTATAGGGAAAAGAAATGGTCTGTAGAAGTAGTAACAGACATTAAGAAAGCATAAAATATTGCAAAACCTAAAAATTTGATATTTTTAAATATAATTAATCTATTTTCTTTAGAGTTTTTATCACTTATATCATTAGCAATTGAATTATTTATATCTTTACTATTATCTGTATCCAAATCTATAGGTTTTATTAATGCATATATCAAACCACACAAGATAAATAATAAACAAGCAAATCCGAATGCCCACCTAAAGTTTAGGAATTTAATAATATATCCACCAATTGTAGTACCAAGAATGTAAGATATTGATCCAAAGACTCTTACGCTTGAGTAAGACATCTTGTTTTCTGTTGTATATACAGTGGTAAGAGAGTCAAGTAATCCATAATGGCAAGATCCAAAAATAGCCATTAAAAATACTAAGCTAGATATCAGTATAAAATTTGTTGAAAAAGAAATGATAAATATTATTATTCCTTCTAGAATAGTGATGATATTTAGTATTTTTTTTGTTTTAATAATATCTTTACATAGGTATGAATAGATAGGATTAGCAATTATAGCAATTATAGGGGATATAGATAATATAAAACCTATACGTGATTCTACCATATTTGTTTCTTTTAAATAGAGAGAAAAAAACGGGTAAAAGAACGCATCTCCTAAATATCTAAGAAATGTTAAGAGTTTATATTTATTTGTTTCAAGTTTTGTCATAAGTAAAATCCCTCAAATATCAAACTAATATATTTTATCATATTTTACATTAATATTAAAGATAAAATTACATATTTAATAATATATTGAATAAAATATAAATATATATATTAATAATTAATTTTTTTATTTTAATTTATGAAAGAAAATATTATAATTATATAAAGAAT
>JAZNJG010000045.1:0-9668 GCA_045577945.1 Bacilli bacterium
TATTATATAATAATATATAATACTTTTTTTGAGGTGATTATATGTATAATAATGATATGTATAAATTAGGTGTAAAAGGTAGTGACATTAGAGAATTATTTGAGTATGGAAAGAAGAAGAAACAAATAATTGGAGCAGATAAAGTCTATGATTTTTCAATAGGTAACCCAAGCGTACCTTCACCAAAAATTGTAAATGACACTTTAAAAGAATTGATAGACACTACCCCTGCCACAATATTACATGGATATACCTCTGCAAGTGGAGATAATTTTGTAAAAGAGAAAATTGCTGAGTATATTAATAGCAAATATAATGCTAATGTTAATTCCTCTTTAATATATATGACATGTGGGGCTGCTGCTTCTTTATCTATTACATTCAGGGCATTGTTAAATAAAGGTGATGAAGTTATTGTCATTGCTCCATATTTTCCAGAATATAAAGTGTTTGTTGAGAATGCTTTTGGTAAAGTAGTTATAGTTAATAGTGAAATTCCTAGTTTTCTGCCTAACTTTGAAGAATTAGAAAGAAGCATTAGCGAAAAAACAAAAGCAATCATTATTAACTCACCTAATAATCCAACTGGAGTTGTTTATAATGAAAAGATAATAAGTAAATTATCAGAAATACTTATCAAAAAAGAAAAAGAATTCAAAAAGAATATTTATTTAATTAGCGATGAACCATATCGTGAATTAGTATATGGCGATATATATGTACCATATATTACCAATTATTATCATAATTCAATAGTTTGTTATTCGTTTAGTAAATCATTATCCTTACCAGGAGAAAGAATAGGATATATATTAGTTTCTCCAAAACTTCAAAATGCTAGTGAAATATATAAATGTATTTGTGGGGCAGGAAGATCAATGGGATTTGTATGTGCTCCTGCACTATTTCAATATATTATCCCAAAATGTTTAGGATATACAAGCGATATAACTATTTATGAAGAAAATAGAAATATTCTATATAATGAATTAACTAAATATGGATATGAATTAGTGAAACCAGATGGAGCATTTTATATCTTTATGAAATCACTTGATGAAGATGCTTATCGATTTTCTGAAAAAGCTAAAGAATATAATTTGTTATTAGTTCCAAGTGATTCATTTGGAGTAAAAGGATATATGAGGATTTCTTATTGTGTTTCTCAAAAACAAATAATTAATTCTTTAAAAGCATTTAAACAATTAATAGACAATTATAAATAAAATAAAGGTAATAAATTATGAAAGATTTAAAAGATATTAGAATTAAAATAAATGAAATTGATGAAAAGATGGCTAAACTATTTGAAGAAAGAATGAATGCTTCAAAAGAAGTTGCTAGTTATAAAATCTCACATGGAATGCCGATTTTTGATGAAAATAGGGAAAAAGAATTAATTGAAAAGAATAAAAAATATATAGAAAATAATGATATAAGAGATTATTATGTTAATTTTATTAAAGAAACAATTAATATTTCAAAAAAATATCAATCTAGACTAATGGAAGGTTTAAAAGTGGGTTATAGTGGCGTTGAAGGAGCGTTTGCCCACATAGCTTCAATGAAACTTTTTCCAAACTCGCAATATGTAAATTACCCTGATTTTGCCTCAGCATATAAAGCAGTTGAATCAGGTGAATGCGATACATGTATATTACCTTTAGAAAATAGTTATGCTGGTGATGTTGCTATGGTATTGGATTTACTATTTTCAGGATCATTATTTATTAATCAAATGATAGAATTAGATGTTGTACACAATATTTGTGTAAAAAAAGGTACTAATTTAAAAGACATAAAAACGATTATTAGTCATCCTCAAGCATTGGCTCAATGTACTAAATATATTGAAAAACATAATTTCAAAGTTGTTGAAGCTGAAAATACAGCTGTTAGTGCTAAACTAGTATCAGAAAGTGATGATATGACAATTGCAGCTATAGCATCTGAAGAATCTGCTGCGTTATATGGTTTAGATATTTTAGAGTCTAATATTAACTCAAGTAGAAATAACACTACAAGATTTGGAGCTTTCTCAAGATCATTAAATATAAATAGTTCTAATAATGAATCTGGTAGTAATTCTATAATAGTGTTTACAGTAAAGAATGAAGCAGGAGCATTAGCTAAAACATTGAATATTATTGGTTCACATGGCTTTAATATGAGAAGTTTAAGAAGTAGACCGATGAAGGAATTAATTTGGAATTACTATTTCTATGTAGAATTAGAAGGAAATATCAATACCCAAGAAGGTAAAGATATGTTAAGAGCATTAAACATTTTCTGTGATAGATTAAAGGTAGTTGGAAGTTATAAACATTAAAGGTTAGAATTATATAATCATATTTATCAAAAAGGAGTTTAACATGATTCTTGAAATTAAAATGAATAATAAAAATTATGATATAGTTATTGAAAGAGGTATTTTAGATAAAGCTTCTCAATATCTATCATTAGATAGAAAAGTATTGATACTTACAGATTCTGGTATTCCAAAAGAATATGTTAACACTTTAAAGAAACAAATAAAAGATGTATTTGTATATGAAATAGAGCAAGGAGAGCAAAGTAAGTCATTTGATAACTTCTCAAAAATATTAGATTATTTAATAGATAATGAGTTTACTCGTACAGATTGCATAATCGCCTTAGGCGGAGGCGTGTGTGGAGATTTAGGAGGATTTGTAGCTGCTACATATATGAGAGGAATTTCTTTCTATAATATCCCTACTTCGCTATTGGCTCAAGTCGATTCATCAATCGGTGGTAAAACTGCAATCGACAAGAAAGGCTTTAAAAATTTAGTTGGAGCCTTTTATCCACCTGAAAAAGTACTTATTGACCCGAATGTATTATCTACATTAGATAAAAGAGAGTTTATGGAAGGCTTAGTAGAAGCTTTAAAAATGGGAATTACAAGTGATAAGTCATTATTCGAATTAATTAAAAATAGTGAAGATATTTATAAGGATATCGATGAAGTAATTACAAAAGCTTTACTTATAAAAAAGAATGTTGTAGAAATTGATCCATATGAAAAGAATCTTCGTAAAATATTAAATTTTGGTCATACTATTGGCCACGCAATCGAAAGTTCAGGGAAATTTAATTTATTACATGGAGAATGTGTAGGAATTGGTCTTTTATATATGACTAAAGGATCTCTAAGAGAAGAAATAAAGAATATTTTAATTAAATATGGATTACCTACAAATGTAAATATTTCCAAAGAAGATTTATACAAATATGTTTGTCTTGATAAAAAAAGAAGTAATACAGCTATTACAATTATTGAAGTAAAAGAAGTAGGGACATTTGAAATAAATAAGATATTACTAGAAGATATTAAGAAGTATCTTTAGGAGAACAACTATGAAAAATACAATTGGTGAAAATTTAAGAATGACAATATGGGGTGAAAGCCATGGGAAAGCTATTGGAGCAGTTCTTGATGGTATGTGTGCTGGTATAAAAGTTGATGAGAATTTTATAAAGTCACAACTTACTAAAAGAAGACCAAGAGGTAAAATGGAAACATCTAGAATCGAAGAAGATAATTTCTATATTCTTAGTGGTGTCTTTAACGGTTATACAACTGGTGAAGCAATTAGTATAATAATTGAAAATAATAATGTAAAAAGTAAAGATTATAATGATATAAAAGATTTAGCAAGACCCTCACATGCTGACTATGTTGCTTATGAAAAATATCATGGTTTTAATGATTATCGTGGGGGAGGTCATTTTTCAGGCCGTATTACTGCTGTGATTGTGGCAGTTGGGGCAATACTTATTAATGCTCTTAAAGAGAAAAATATCTATATAGGGACACATATTAAGAAATGTTTAAATATTTACGATAGAAATATTGAAGACGTAGAAGATATTATTGAATTGAACAAAAAGTCATTCCCTGTTTTAGATGATATCGAAGATAAAATTGTTAGTTTATGTGAAGAAACAGCTTCAAAACAAGATTCATTAGGAGGGATTCTTCAAACAATGATTACTGGTTTACCAGTTGGTCTAGGCGATCCATGGTTTTCAAGCGTAGAAGGAAAACTATCAGAAGCTTTGTTTGGAATAGGAGCTATAAAAGGTGTTGAGTTTGGAGAAGGATTTAATTTTTCAAACTTAAATGGTTCAAATGCTAATGATGAGTTTGAAATTTCTAACAATAAAATCATTACTAAAACGAATCATAATGGAGGAATTAACGGAGGAATGACAAATGGAATGCCAGTTGTGTTTAATTGTGCAGTTAAGCCAACGCCTTCTATAGGGTTATCTCAAAATACTGTGAATTTTAAAACAAAAGAAAATACTAATTTAGAAATCAAAGGGCGTCATGACCCCGCAATTATTAGAAGAATTGCGGTAGTAATTGATAGCATTTCCGCATTAGTTATATGTGATTTACTCAAAACAAAATATGGAGATGATTTCTTAAATTTCTAAATATAATTTAGTTAGGAGTGCATATGAAATACGGT
The DNA here is from genome assembly GCA_045577945.1 of Bacilli bacterium. Taxonomy (GTDB): domain Bacteria; phylum Bacillota_I; class Bacilli_A; order ML615J-28; family CAG-698; genus CAG-698. Next base: position 4,500 of record JAZNJG010000045.1, read on the forward strand.
CTAATAGGAGAAAAATTAGGACACAGTTTTTCAAAAGAAATACATGAAAAAATTGCGAATTATACATACGAATTAAAAGAAATCAGCAAAGAAAACATAATAGAATTTATTCAAAAGAAAGAATTTAAAGCTATTAATGTTACTATTCCGTATAAAGAAACAGTAATTCCATATATTGATTTTATCGACGAAAAGGCTTTGGAGATTGGAGCTGTAAATACAATTATAAATAAATCTAATAAATTATATGCGTATAACACCGATTATTTAGGCTTAAAGGCTTTAATCACCGATAATGATATTAATATTAATAACGAAAAAGTACTTGTTTTAGGTACTGGTGGAACATCAAAAACCGCTAACGTAGTTTTAAAAGATCTACAAGCAAAAGAAATTTTATTCGTTACTAGAAATAAAAAAGATAATTGTATAACTTATGATGAAGCAAAACTATACCATAACGATGCTACAATAATAATTAATACTAGTCCTTGTGGAATGTATCCAAATGATGATGATCCAATTATTGATATTAATAGTTTTCATAATTTAAAAGCAGTAGTAGATGTTGTTTACAATCCCTTAAAGACTAAATTAATTAGGTATTCAGAAAATATTGGCGTAAAAGCTGTTGGAGGTTTATATATGCTAGTAGCCCAAGCAGTTTATGCTAAATATAAGTTTTTAGATGAGAAACTAGAAAATCAACAAATAAAAGATACAATAAGATCTATTTATGAAGAATTATTATCTAAAAAACAAAATATTGTTTTGATAGGTATGCCTGGTTGTGGTAAATCAACAATTGGAAAAATTCTTTCTGATAAACTTAATAAAGAATACATAGATACTGATATTGAAATTGAAAAAGAAATAAATTGTAAAATAAAAGACTATCTTACTGAATCAAATGAAAATGATTTTAGAAATATAGAAACTGGTGTAGCAAAGAAAGTTTCTTTACTGAATAATAGAATTATCGCTACTGGTGGTGGAATAATAAAAAGAAAAGAAAATATTATTTCATTAAAAGCTAATGGAATAATATTATTTATCGACAGAAATATAGAAAAATTATCAATGGATGATTCTAGGCCACTATCTTCCACATATGATAAGCTTAAACTATTATATGAACAAAGATATCCTCTTTATAAATCTTCATGTGATTTTGTTATATCAAATGATAAAGATATAGATAGTGTAATAGACGATATATTAAAACTAAAGGTGATAAAATATGAATAAATATTTAGTAATCAATGGACCTAATTTAAATTTCTTGGGAATAAGAGAGCCAGAAATATATGGCAAGTCTACATATAAGGATTTATGTGAGATGATAAATGAAAAAGCAAAACAATTAAATATTGAAATTGAAATTTTCCAATCAAATCATGAAGGGGCAATAATAGATAAAATTCAAGAGGCTTATTATTCTAATGTTTCAGGGATTGTTATAAATCCTGCTGGATATACTCATACAAGCGTAGCAATTTTAGATGCTTTAAAGGCGGTAAATATTCCTTGTATTGAAGTGCATATTTCTGATATAAATGGTCGCGAAGAGTTTAGAAAACACAGTTATGTTTCGCTAGTTGCTAAAAAAACAATTAAAGGACATGGTTTTAATGGGTATTTAGAAGCATTAGAAGAACTTGTTTATAATAAAAATTAATAAGATAAATAATAAGTGATTAAACTTAAAAAACTTAAAAAAACTTAAAAAAACTTAAAATAAAGATTTAGAAAGGAATAAGCAATGAGAGTAATTATTAACAAAGGTAAAGCTACAGGAAGTATTTATGCACAACCGTCTAAAAGTTATTCACATCGCTTATTAATTGGAGCTGCGTTAAGTACTTTATCAAATGGAAAAGAAAATATAGTTAAAAATATTGTCTTAAGTAATGATATTAAAGCCACAATTTCCTGTTTGCAAACTTTAGGGCTTATAGTAAATGTTATTGATAAAAATGCTTATATAAATAAAGATTGTAATATATCACAAGATACTAATTCAGATTTAGTATTTAATTGCTTTGAAAGCGGAAGCACATTAAGATTTTTCATCCCGATTGCTTTGGCACTTAATAATAATTTAGATAGAAAATTAATATTTAAAGGAACAGAAAAACTAATTTCTCGTGGTATTGGTCCTTATCAAGAAATATTTGAAAAGCAAGGATTATATGCCAAAGTATGTAATGATGAAATAATTTTATGTGGGAAATTAAAAGTTGATGATTTTATTATACCTGGTAATATTAGTAGCCAATTCGTAACTGGATTGTTGTTTGCTATGCCACTATTAAAAGGAAATAGTAAAATTATTCTCTCTAGTAATTTGGAAAGTAAAAATTACGTTGACATGACAATTGATGTTTTAAATAAATTTGGTGTTAATACAATAATTTACAATAACACTTATATGATTTCAAACAGTTCTAATAATAACTATATAAGTAAACATTCAATAAATGATTTAGTTGTAGAAGGAGACTATTCTAATGCGGCCTTTATTGATTCCTTGAATTATTTGGGAGGTAACGTAATTATAAATGGCTTAAATAATAATTCTTACCAAGGTGATAAGATTTATAAGGAATTATTTAAGAAACTAAATCAAAAGAATGAGGTAATTGATATAAGTAATTGTATTGATTTAGGGCCAATATTATTTTGTATGGCATCTCTTAAATATGGAGCTCATTTTGTAAATACTTCAAGATTAAAGATTAAAGAAAGCGATAGAGTACTTGATTTATCAAAAGAATTAGCTAAATTTAATGTTGAAGTAATAGATTTAGGAAATGAAGTAATAATTAAAAATGAAAATATTAAAGCACCAGAATGTGAATTGGACGGTCATAATGATCATCGTATTGTAATGGCTCTTTCTATAATGTTAACAAAATATGGAGGAGTAATAAGTGGTGCTGAAGCTATAAATAAAAGTTATCCGCAGTTCTTTAATGATTTAAGAGAACTAGGAATTGAGGTGTATTATGAGTAATTTCTCATTAATTAATAAAAACCGTAAGATTCTAATCGTGGGATTAGGATTAATTGGTGGATCTTATGCTGAAGGCTTAACAAAAGTCGGATTTGAAGTCGGAGCTATAGATATAAATAAAGAATCTATTAATTATGCTCTTAATAAAGGCATTATTAAACATGGAGATTTTAACGTAAAAGAAGAATACATATCACAATTTGATATGATAATATTCTCATTATATCCAAAAGATTTAATAGAATGGATAAAAAATTATCAAAAGTATATTAAAAAAGGGGCGATAATTACTGATGTTACCGGTGTTAAAACTCCAGTTGATAAAGAAATTAGAAAGATAATTAGAAAAGATCTAGAATATGTTCTAGCTCATCCTATGGCTGGTCGAGAAGTATATGGAGTTAAGAATGCTGATAGTAATATCTTTAAAGGTGCAAACTATATTGTAATTCCCAATGAGTTAGCTAGTCTTGATGCTTTAAGTACTGTTGAAGACATCGGAAGACTTTTAGGATTTAAAAACGTTGTTAGACTATCTAACGAAGAGCATGATGAAATGATTGGTTTTTTATCACAATTGACACATTGTATTGCGGTTAGTTTGATGACATGTAAAGAAAGTAAGCATTTAGTAGAATATACAGGTGACTCTTTTAGAGATCTTACTAGAATTGCTCGCATTAATGAAAATATGTGGAGCGAATTATTCCTTTTGAATAAAGATGAGCTTTTAAAGCAAATGGACTTGTTTTTAAATCAGTTTCTTAAATTAAGGGAAACTATTGTAAATGAAGATATAGAATCGATGAAAGAAATAATGAGAATTTCTACATTACGAAGATCATATTTTGATGATTAAATATAAGAGGTGATAATTATGATAATGGAATTTTTAAGAAAATTGCCTACTCCTCAAGAAATAAAAAAGCTATATCCATTAAGTGAAGAACTAGCGGAAATAAAAAGAAAAAATGATGAGGAAATTGCAAAAGTTTTTAAAGGAGAAAGTGACAAGTTTATACTAGTAATTGGACCATGTTCTGCAGATAGAGAAGATGCTGTTTTAGATTATATTAAAAGACTAAGAACAGTACAAGATAAAGTAAAAGATCAAATAATAATTATTCCTAGAATATACACTAACAAACCAAGAACAACTGGTGCAGGTTACAAAGGAATGTTACATCAACCAAATCCTCATGAAAATCCAGATATGTTAAAAGGGGTAATTTCGATTAGAAAACTTCATATGAAAGCATTAGAAGAAACCGGTTTTTCATGCGCTGATGAGATGCTATATCCTGAAAATCATAGATATTTATCTGATTTATTATCATATGTGGCAATTGGAGCAAGATCTGTTGAAGATCAACAACACCGTTTAACTGCCAGTGGTTTAGCAATTCCTGCTGGAATGAAAAACCCTACAAGCGGTGACTTATCAGTTATGATGAACTCTATTTATGCAGCACAAAGTGGTCATACTTTTATCTATAGAGGATGGGAAGTAAATTCAAATGGAAATCATTTAGCTCACGCAATTTTAAGAGGATATGTTGACAAACGAGGACAATCTCATCCAAATTATCATTATGAAGATCTAATTGCGGTAGCAAATCTATACAAAGAATCTAATTTAAAGAATCCCGCTATCATAGTTGATACAAATCATGCTAATTCTGGAAAAAAATGGGAAGAACAAATTAGAATTGCAAAAGAAGTATTACATAGCACAAGACACAATGAAGATATTAGAAAATTAGTTAAAGGTTTGATGATTGAATCTTATATTGAAGATGGATGTCAAAAAGCTGATGGAGATGTATATGGTAAATCTATAACTGACCCTTGTTTAGGTTGGGAAAAAACAGAAAAACTAATTTTAGATATTGCGGAATTAAGAAAAACTAATTAAAAAATTTACAAAAATCAGTTTAATGCAAACTGATTTTTTATTTTCTCACTTTAGTTTATTGATAAAGAATAGAGGTTATATTATAATTTATTTGTTAATAAATAAACTTAGCAACTAATTGGTTCCATAATTATTTGTTTATATATTTACTAAAAATTTTTAATTTGTTATAATGTTCTTGTAACGTTATAACGATATATTTGATAATTAAGGAGAAGAGAATGAATTTTGAAAGACC
>JAZNJG010000046.1:0-3094 GCA_045577945.1 Bacilli bacterium
TATTTTTACTGTTTTTTCAATTACAGATTTATACTTTTTATATATTATTAAATCATTTAAAAAAACTACTCATCTAATGAGTAGCTAAATTTTCTATTATAAATCTATTATCTAAATACTATTCTTCTAAATATATTTTTATCCTTTCACACACAATCCTACAGATTAATACGTATGGAATTAATGATAAAACCATATTTAATAACCTAATAGGCAAATTAACCATGATTGAAGCAAATGTATAACCTGAGTTTTTAATTAATACAGTACTTATTAACATAGCAAAAGTATTTAATAGTGTCGCAGAAACACTAGCTCCTAATATCGATAAAACATATCTAGGCATTACTTTCATTTTTTTGAAGACTTTAAATAACAATCCAGAGACATATCCCCAAGCCAAATAGGCCAATACCCAAAATACTGAAGTAATATCAACACCATATTTACTAGTCAATTGAGCAATAACTCCTGCTACAAGGCCTGTTATCAATCCAAATATCGGCCCATACAATATTCCCACCACTAATAATGGCAAACCATGAAGAGTAATTTTAAGATTCACATCAATATTAATACTTAAAAAATTCTCAAGAACAACAACCATAGCAGCCATAGTAGCCACTAAGCAGATAAAATAAATCCTTTTTCCATTTTTGGATTTAGCGCTTTTCATTATAGACCTCCCAAGATATTCTTGTTTGATCCGCAAATTGCGGATACATCAATAAACCGCCACAAAAGGTGTTCGTCACGCTCTAATCCGTAATAGAGATAGCACTTAACGCTTATTGACTACAAAATTATATAATTTATTACAATAATTGTCAATATCTTTGGTAAATAAATAAAAAACAAAAATATAGCTACTTACCGCTCTTCTCGTGGGGATTTTTTTAGATAGTATAAAAGGATAGCGAAATTTTCGCTATCCTTTTTGCTTTTTCTTGTCTAAACACACAACTTTGTTTACAAAGTATAGTGTGCTACACTTTTGAAAATTTTCCCACAGTGATTAACAACTCGATAAATAGGAATTTAGCTATTTGTTAATGAATTTTCTTAAATTATTTTTAATTTCAAGTTCTTGATTTTTTCCAAAATGAAATAATGTAAACCTAATTTCAGTTTCATTATTCATAATGAATGTATACCATGTTGTATCAGCAGAAATAATTCCATCTCCAGGATGAAAATCTACTATATATTTTTTTATATCTTTAAAATCAATCTTAAAACCCTTACCAAAATCATAAGTAAATTTAGTTCTAGGTTTTGTAAACACAGTATAATAAAATGTTATACTATTATCAGTTAACACTAATTTACCTTTTCTTTCAATGTAAAAAGCAAACCAACCAAATAAACTAAAGAACGTCATTGTACAAAATAACGCAATAGAAGAAAACATATCGTCCTTAACAATCATTATAATTGATAAAATAATACTTATTATATTTAAACTAGCAGAAACTATGAATGCTATTCTATAATGTGTAGTCCTCATATAAGTTTTTTCCATGCTATCACCTGCTTCATAAATTCTAATTTAATCAATAACCTTCCAATAACCATCTTTATTGGAACCTATTCTTTCTAAATATCCATTATTTTTCAAATATCTAATGTTATTATCAATTGCAGTATCACTAATTCCAATAATAATTTCTAATTCGGCTTTTGTAATATTTGGATTGTGTCTCATTTCTGATAATATTTGCTTCCTAGTGGCGTTTAAACCATGTTTTCTAGTGGCAGGTGAAATATTACCAATCTCATTACCAACTTTATTACCAACTTTTCTATTTTTATTAAATGGAATGGTAACTACTATAGAATTCTCTCTAAAATCAAATGCATCTTTCGAATAGTTTTCAATAATTTTAGGAACACCTCTTCCTGATTTGTCACTTATTCTCAATTGAGCAAAAATTTCAGATAGTTTTTCATTTACTGGGACAGATTCACCCAAATAAAATCCTTCTATTGTTTGAGCTGGTGCAATAGTTCCACGTGATAGAATCTCAATTCTATTTGAATATACCGTGATCATTGGCTCATGTCCATCTACCCATTTATTATGTAAGACGGCATTAACTATAGCTTCATTATATGATTTTATATCGAATAAAGGAGTTTCCTTTCTTTCTTCTTTTCTATTCGTTTCATCAGATTGAATAATATTTAGCACATCACCATAATCAATTAAATTTTTCAATGAATACAAAATACAATCAAATCCAAACTCTTTTATTGTATATAAATTTGAACCCTTAGTTTCACCTTCAAAAATTGATAACCTTAATGGTAAATGAGAATTATCTGATAACAGTTGAGCTAAAATATTATATTTACCATCATCAGTTAATAATTGCAAATTCTTTTTAAAAGTTTCTTTTCTTAATTCAATTCCCTTTGAACCATAATACATAAATAATTTTTCAAAAGTCAAATCTTGATATAGTGATACAGTATTAACAATTGTTGGGTATCCATTTTCTAAAACTTTAAAAAGCGCTTTTTCTAATTTTGGATTATCCTTCATACTTGCTTTTGATGATCCAATTCTAATATATCTTTCTCCATTAAAAGATGTTGGAACATCATTAGCACTTTCTATCCTTAAAACAACTATTCTTTTACCTTCAATAATTTCTTCAAAAAAATCAAATTTTATTTTAGGGCTTAAATTCCTATTCAAAAAATTTTGATATGGTTCGTATTTATAATCTTGATATTGATCAAAAGTTGTTCCAACTAGTTTATGCGTTTCATCATTAATTCCCCAAATGAAATAACCATATTTCTTACCCACTAATGCAGCAGAATTCGATAAAGCAGAAACATACTCTCCTAAAGCAATGGGTTGATACCAATTTTCTTTATATTCAAACCATTCTCTTTCTTTTTTGTATTGAAATAATTCATTTAACAATTCTTTAATATTCATTTTATTACCAACCTTTATTACCAATTATATTATATCAAAAAGTTGGTAATAAATCAATGATTTTGTTATAATCGTTAAAAAATAAGGTTAATAGCTAAATTTTTAGGAAATTGTTAAAAGGTTAAAACTCCAAACGTGTTCATT
>JAZNJG010000047.1:0-17005 GCA_045577945.1 Bacilli bacterium
CATTTTTACTTATTATTGATTTTGGGTATTTATTTTTATTAAATATATTATTTATTTTCTTAAAGCAATATTTTAAACTATTATTAAATATACTTAATAATTGTTTTCTCATATATATGATTACTGCTATAAGGCTACCCAAATGTAAAAAAACTTCATCTCCTAAGGATATATTAATATTTAAAATATCACTTAATAATAATAAATGTCCACTTGATGAAATCGGTAAAACTTCAGCTATTCCTTGGGTTAATCCTAAAACAATGTATTTTAATATTTCTATAAGATTCATAAGACTTGTAAATTTATACATATTATCACCAAGACATTATATTATTTAATAGTAAATAATATAATAATCTTTAAAAAATAAAAAAGATATTTACATCACGTAAATATCTCTTATTTTATAATCTTTAATAATACCCCATTTTGAGGATATATAATTTCATGATCTTTTAGTTTTTGATTAGTTAGCAAATTTATTACCTCTTTAACTTCACCTAATTGATCAAAATTATACTTATATTCATAATTTCCATTATTAATGATTGTTATAATCATTTGATTTTGCAAATCATTTGTTCTAGAATACGCAAACACTTGTCCATCATAGAATAATTCTTGATAAATACCATCTATAAAGATTGGGTCTTTTCTTATTTCACCAAGCTTTTGATACCATTTTAATATGTCATTATCGATATTGTTCCATGGTAATGTCTTTCGGCAGAAAGGATCCTTATAACCTTCAAGTCCTGTTTCTTCACCGTAATAAATACATGGAATTCCAGGAATTGTATATAGTATTAATGTTGCCATTTTTAATTTGCTACGAGCTACATAATATTCACTTTGAGAAAGTTTAAAATTTGCTCTTTCTGTTTGAGATAAAGTATAATAATTAACATTTGAAAACTCTGTTAGAATTCTTGATGTATCATGAGTTGATAAAATGTTCATCATTGAGTCAATAACTTTCTTAGGGAAGTTATTGATTAATGCTCTTAGTTTATTTATTAAATGATGAATATTACCATTCTTAAGATAGTCAATAATTCCATTTTTTACTTCATAATTCATAACAGAATCTAATTCATGTCCATTGAAATATTCTCTTCGTGTATCATAAGCAATTTTATTAGAAGCATCTTCCCAAACTTCACCAATTACGATGTTGTCAATATCAACATCATTACCTTCTTCATCTTTGCGATATTTAACCTGCTTACAAATTTTTCTTAGGAACTTATCATTTATTTCATCTACAACATCTAATCTAAATCCCTTAATTCCTAAGTCAATCCATTTCTTAATAACACCATTTTCTCCACTTATATACTCAACAAAACCAGAATTCTGATTTACTGCAGGAAGAGTATCAATTCCCCACCAACATTCATACTTATTAGGATATTTAATAAATCTATACCAGTCATAATATGGAGATTCTTTAGATTGAAATGCTCCAATAGAATCAAAGTTACCTTTTTTATTAAAATAAATTGAATCATCACCTGTATGATTAAATACACCATCAAGTATTAAATACATATCATTTTTCTTTAATTCATCAATAAGCATTTTTAAATCTTCAGTAGTGCCAAACATTGGATCTACTTGCATATAATCAGATGTATTATATTTATGATTTGAAGGGGCTAAGAATATTGGATTTAAATATATTACTGAAACATTTAATTTCTTTAAATATGGTATTTTCTTGATTATCCCTTGCAAGTCTCCGCCAAAATAATCATTATTAAGGATTTTACCATTTACAGGTTTGTATAAAGGGCAGTCATCCCAATTAGCATGATATATAATACCTTCTTTAATAGGATTATTCCCACCTTTATAAAATCTATCAACCATTATTTGATACATTACTTTACCTTTGTACCAATCTAAATTACTAAAACTCCCCTCATATACATTAATTTGAAAACCAGGGACATCATAATCATATAATTTGACATCTAAATTTGGTGTTGCTCCTAAATAATGTTTTCCATAACAATCTTTAAATTCAAAATAATACCAATAAATATAAGGTTTATTTATGGAAAATATTACCGAATATTCTTTATAACCATTGTCATCTTTAATGTAGTCAAAATATTTCCTAAAGACTTCTCCATCTTCATTATAAAGAACGACCATTAAATCAGTAATGTTAAATGTGTTATTGATTTGTATAGTAAGTTTAACATCTTCATTTAAAGATAAAGCGCCTAACGGCACTTTATGTTTCTTTAAACTTGGATTAAATATAAAATCTTTTTTCATAATTATCATTATATTAAATTAGTTTAAATTTATTTTACTTTTTTTAGTCCCCAAATATTCTTTGCATATTCTTCAATACTTCTGTCAGAAGAGAAGAATCCTGCTTTTGCAATATTAACTAGAGACATTTGATTCCATTTACGTTTATCTTGATATATTTGATCCATTTTTTCGTATTCTTTCATATATGAATCAAAGTCAGCTAAACACATAAAAGGATCAGAAATAGGATAGTAATATAATAAGTAGTCTTTAATGTTTCTGAATGATTGTCCATTAAATCCTTTTTCTAATCGATCCAATACTTTTCTAATTCTTTCATTGTTTTCATAGTATTCGCGAGCCACATATCCTTTTTCCCATAAGGCATTAACTTCAGGTGTTCTCATACCGAAAATGAAAATATTATCATCTCCAACATTTTCATGTATTTCAACATTAGCTCCATCTAATGTTCCCATTGTTATAGCTCCATTAATCATAAATTTCATATTTCCTGTTCCACTAGCTTCTTTACCTGCTAGAGAAATTTGTTCACTTATTTCACTTGCTGGAATTAAAACTTCAGCAGAAGTTACATTATAATCTTCTACGAAAACAACATTAAGTTTTTCTCTAATCTCATGACGATGAGCTAGGTCAGCTGAAATAGAATTAATTAAATGGATGATATCCTTTGCAATGTAGTAAGTTGAAGCAGCTTTTGCACCAAAAATAAATGTTTGAGGGACTACTTCTTTATCAGGATTTTCTTCTAAATCTACAATCAAAGCAACGATCTTTAATACATTTAGTAATTGTCTCTTGTATTCATGTAATCTCTTGACTTGTACATCGAAACGAGTTTTTGGGTCAACAACAATATTAAACTTCTTATATAAATATTTAGCAAATGTACATTTGTTATTATACTTTATTTCAGCAAGCTTATTTAGCACGTTATCATCATCAATGTAATCAAGTAATTTAGTTAATTTAGAACCATCCTTACGATATTCAGGTCCAATCAAATTATCTAAGAATGTAGAAAGTTCAGGATTAGATTGACATAACCAACGGCGATATGCAATTCCATTAGTAACATTAATAAATTTTTCTGGATAAATATTATAAAAGCCTTTAAAAATACTATCAATTAAGATTTGAGTATGTAAACCACTCACTCCATTAACCTTATATGCAGCAATTACACATAAATTAGCCATTCTCACTTCACCATTATGGATAAGCAATAATCTTCTTATTTCTTCTTCTTCTAATCCTAAGCATTTAGCTTCGCTATAGAATCTTCTATTAATTTGATCTAAAATCATATGAATGCGAGGAATTTTTCTTTGGATTAAATCTTCAGGCCATTTTTCTAATGCTTCTGACATAACAGTGTGGTTAGTATAACATACACAGTTTTTAACCATATTCCATGCTTCATCAAATTCTAATCCGTGGTTATCAATTAATACTCTCATTAATTCAGGAATTGCTAATGCTGGATGAGTATCATTAATATGAATAACTGCATATTTATCTAATTTTCTAATATCTCCATAATAAGTTAAATGGTCATTAATAATATTTTGAATTGAAGCACTACATAAGAAATATTGTTGTTTTAAACGAAGTGTCTTTCCTTGGTAATGATTATCACTAGGATATAAAACTTTTGAAATTAAATCTGCATCATTGTACTCTTGAGTTGCTTTTAAGTAGTCACCTTGTGTAAATGAATTCAAATCAAATTTTTTGATATTACGGCTTCTCCATAGTCTTAAAACGCTAATTGCATCACTATTTCCACCACTTACCATCATATCATATGGAACTGCCTCAATTTCATTATAATCTTTATAATCATACACAGTTTTACCATTTATAGTTTTAGCTTCAACATATCCGTCAAATCTAACATTAACTGTTTTATCTCTTCTCTTTGCAAGCCAAACTTCTCCACCTGGTAGCCAAATATCTGGAAGTTCTGTTTGATAGCCATCAACTATTTTTTGTTTAAATAGTCCATATTCATAGCGTAAAGAGAAACCCATTGCTGGATAACTTAAACTTGAAAGTGAATCTAAATAACATGCACCTAAACGACCTAATCCACCATTACCTAGTGCTGCATCAGGTTCTTTTTCATATAAATCATCCAATGTTAAATTATATTCTTTAATTGCTTCGCTTATTTCTTTTTCTTTTCCTAAGTTAAAAATGTTATTTCTTAGGGATTTACCCATTAAAAATTCCATAGAAAGATAATATACTCTTTTTTGCTTATTTTCTCTAATTTTTGAGTTATAAACTTTTCTCTTAGCTCTTAAAACATCATTTACTGCTGTTGCAACAGCTTTGTATATTTGATCTACAGATGCTTCTTTTCCAGTAACACCAAATAATTGAGCTAATCTATCTTCTATTAATTTTGACCATGGCTGATCCCAAATCATCTTGTCCATTTCAATCACCGCTTTCTAAATTAATCTATATTTAATACTTATATCTTTTAGTATATATTTTATATTTTTTCTTATTTTAACTATTATATGCAAACTAAATATTAATAGATTACTATTTAGTATACAATATTTATATTATTTTTTAGGTTTTGTTTTTTTGATTGGTTCTTTCTTATTAAATTTTTTTATTAAATTATTATACATATCAATGTATTGAACAGCTGAAGCTTGCCAGCTAAAGTCTTTTTCCATAGCTTTCTTCACAAGTTCAGTGAATTTTTCTTTATCATTGAATAGTTCTATTGCTTCTTTACCCTTTTCATATAAAGCACTAGATGTATAATCTTTAAACACAAAACCATTTCCATTGTCAGTATAATCTACAATTGTATCATATAAGCCACCAGTAGCTCTTACAATTGGAACAGCACCATATCGAGAAGCTATCATTTGACTTAGCCCGCAAGGTTCTGATTTAGATGGCATCATAAATAAATCAGCTGCAGAGTATAACTTTCTAGCTAAAACATTGTTAAATGAAATAATAGCTCTTACTTGCGTTGGTCTTTCATTATTATATTTCATAAATGCATTTTGATATTCAGTTTCTCCAGTACCCAATACAACAAATTGTACACCTAAGTCTAAGAATCCCTTTAATGATTCAAGTAAAATATCAATTCCTTTGTGAGAAGCTAAACGGCTAATAACAACCATTAAGCATTTATCTGGATTTACTTCTAATCCAAGTTCCTTTTGCATTTGTAATTTATTATTTAATTTTTCATCTAATGTGTTAACATCATAATTATAATAAATATTATTATCAGTCAATGGGTTGTATGATTCTACATCAATACCATTTAAAATACCCATGAACTTAGACTTATTCATTCTAATTATATGTTCTAATCCATGTGCATAGTAAGCAGTAGATATTTCACGTGAGTATCTTGGACTTACAGTTGTAACAAGATTTGCACATGTAATAGCACCCTTCATAAGATTAATTAATCCATTATATTCTAAAATTGATTTATATTCTTTATCAATTCCAATAACATCTTCTAAGAAATAACTATCAAAAATACCTTGATATTCTATGTTATGGATTGTGAACACTGATACTATATCAGTATATATCCCTTGTTTTTTATAAGAAATATCCAAATAAACATTTACTAAAGCTGATTGCCAATCATTTGTATGAATGATATCTGGATAATAATCTATTATTTCCATTACTTTAAAAATACTTTTTGAGAAAAATGCAAATCTTTCACCATCATCATAATGGCCGTATAATGCATCTCTATTAAAGTAATATTTATTATCAACAAAATAGTATTCTATTCCATTTAATTTTATTGTGAATACACCAATATATAATTCACGCCATGCCAAAACAAGTTTATCTTCGCCAACGAACTTTAATTTCTTTCCATAAGTTTCAATTATTTTCTTATATAAAGGCATAACGACCTTAATTTTATAACTCTTTGTTGATTGAACTATAGCCTTTGGTAAGCTTCCAGCTACTTCTGCTAGACCACCTGTATATGCAAAGTTAGTGCATTCAGATGTAACATACAAGATTTTCTTTTGTTTCATTTTTGTATCCCAATCTTCCTATTATTTTTTTGTATTTATAGTATAGCATCTTTCTTTACGTATACTAAATCATCAATATTTCCTTTTAATTCTTTTTTATTAAAAATCTTTACATTTTTATCTGTAACAACATATTCTAAACTTATTCCTTCTGAGATAATTGTATCTTGCATTAAAATACAGTTTTTAATTACACATCCTTTTGATACCTTTGAACCTCTGAAGATTACAGAATTATATACTTCACCTTCTATTTCACAACCATCTGCGATTAATGAATTTACTACTTTACTTGATTCATAATATTTTGTTGGGGCTGAGTCCCTTACTTTTGTGTAAATAGCTCTACCAGGAACAAAATATAATTCTCCTCTGACATCTAAATTTAATAAATCCATATTGACATTAAAATATGATTTCAAATCACAAATGTTTCCAAAATATCCTTTATATTCATAACCATATATTCTATAATTATTTAAATTACGATAGATAATATCACGATTAAAACTATGAGCGTTTGTACTAACAGCTTCATTTATTAAGTCAATTAATAAACTTTTTTTCATAATCCAAGTATCTATACTTAATTTACCTAAACCAGAATGTGTTATATTTAAATCCATTTTTGTTATTCTACCGTCTTCATTTAGAGTAAATTCTTTACCATATGTAACACCATTATATAAACTATGTTCATGATAAATACAAGTTATATCTGCTTCCTTTTTAATATGATACTTAAATGCTTCTTTATAATCGATGT
This sequence comes from Bacilli bacterium, assembly GCA_045577945.1. GTDB lineage: Bacteria > Bacillota_I > Bacilli_A > ML615J-28 > CAG-698 > CAG-698. The sequence goes on from JAZNJG010000047.1 coordinate 7,117, forward strand.
TACAAACATTATAACAGTCAGTTAATACTACATAATCAGCAGATGAGAATTTAATAAAACTGATAATACCTTTAATAGCTTCAAGACGTGTATTATATACTTTATCACTAACTCCATATGGAGGAAGAATTACCAATCCACCTTTTTTACGAGCTAAATCCCATTCTTTACCTGAACCTACATGGTCCATTAATGATTGATAATTATTTTTAGTTACTACACCTATTGAATGAATTCCTGCATTAGTCATATTTGAAAGAGGAAAATCGATTAAACGATATCTTCCACCTATTGGTGTTGACGCAATAGTACGTTGTTCTGTTACTTCAAAACTTTCAGAATCATGAATATTAGAGAAAATTAATCCTAGTATTTCCATTGCTATTCTCCTTTACTTTCAATATTTTTTTCGATCATCTCACCAGCTTCAACAATAGCATTAGCACCAATCTTTAAATTGCTCCCTACAACAGTTATCTTTGAACTGTCAACTGCCCCATTACCAATAACAGCATTTTGATTAATTTCTGTTCCTTCAGCTACAATACTGTATTTAATAACTGCATTTTCTCTAATAATACAATGATCAAGGATAACACTATTTTCAACAACAGCACCCTTCTTTATGCGAACATTTGTACCTATTAGTGAATTAACTACTTTTCCTTCTACATTACATCCAGATGTAACGATACTATTGTCAATAACAGCTCCTTCCCCTACGAAATGAGGTGGATATGCTTCATTACGAGAATAGATTTTCCAGCGGTTATCAAAGATATCAAATTCAGGATGTTTACCAAGTAAATCCATATTAGCTTCCCATAAACTTTGAATAGTTCCTACATCTTTCCAATATCCTTTAAATGGATAAGCAAATAATCTCACATTATCTTTAAGCATTGCTGGAATAATATTTTTACCAAAATCATTTTTTGATTCTGGATCTGCTTCATCTTCTTCTAAATATTTATATAATAAATCAGCGTTAAAGATATAAATACCCATACTAGCGTTAGTGCTTTTTGGTTTTTTAGGTTTTTCTTCAAACTCATAAATTGATAAGTCCTCATTAGTATTCATAATACCAAATCTACTTGCTTCTTTTATATCAACATTAATAACCGCAATTGTAACTCCTGCGTTTTTTTGTTTATGGAATTCTAACATTTCATTATAATCCATACGATAAATGTGGTCACCAGATAAAATAATAACATATTCAGGGTTATACATTTTAATAAAATTGATATTTTGATAAATTGCATTAGCAGTACCTTTATACCAATTTGTTGTGGTTTTTCCTTGATATGGTGGAAGAATGTGAACACCTCCAAATGTTCTATCCAAGTCCCAAGGTTGTCCATTACCTATGTATTCATTAAGAACTAATGGTTGATATTGAGTCAATACACCAACAGTATCAATGTTTGAGTTAACACAGTTTGACAATGGAAAGTCAATTATACGATATTTTGCCCCAAAACTAACCGCAGGTTTAGCAACTTGATTTGTTAAAGCATATAATCTACTTCCTTGTCCACCGGCCAATAGCATCGCAACACATTCTTTTTTGTTTAGCATTTATATTCCTTTCTGATAAATAATTTATCTTTGCTATATTTTCTTTAATATTTATATTAGTATACTTTTTCGAGGATTAATCCAGCCAAAGCTGGAACATCTAACTTAAGGATATTCTTTTCAACTTTTAGTTCTCTATTATTATAACTATTATTGAAAAAACCTGTTCCACCAAACTCTAAACTATCAGAGTCTAAAATAACTTTATATTTTCCTTTTAGTTTACTGCAGTGAACCTCATAATTAATCAAAGGATTACCTGAGAAATTCAATATAACAAGAGTATCCTTTCTTCTCTCATTACTTTTTCTAAGATAAACTAAAGCATTATGATCATTGTCATTTGCATAAATCCATTCAAAGCCATCCCAATTTTGATCTAACTCATAAAAGTTAGGATTCTTCAAATATAATTTATTCAATTTTTTTACATATTTTGATAATTGATTGTGTCGCTCATATTTTTTTATGAACCAATCAAGTTCTTTCTTCTCATCCCATTCTATAAATTGTCCAAATTCCCCACCCATGAATAATAATTTTTTTCCTGGATGAGTCATCATATACATATAGAAAGTTCTAAGATTAGCAAACTTATTATCATAATTACCCGGCATTTTATCTAGAAGTGATTTCTTTCCATGAACTACTTCATCATGCGATAATGGTAAAATATGATTTTCATTAAATATATATGACATAGTAAATGTCATTTTATGATGATCATATTGTCTATAGATTGGATCAGTCTCTATATATTTTAAGGTATCATTCATCCACCCCATACACCACTTATAATTAAAGCCTAATCCATCGAAACAAACAGGATGAGTAATCTTTGGAAATGCTGTTGATTCTTCCGCAATCATTAATATATTTCCATGTCGTGTGAACATTTCTCTATTTAAATCTTTCAAAAAATCAATGGCTTCTAAATTATAATTACCACCATAAATATTTGGTTCCCATTCGTCTCTGTCATAATCAAGATATAGCATAGATGATACAGCATCTACTCTTAAACCATCCACATGATATTTTTCAAAATATAAATCAGCACTAGAAATCAAAAATGATTTTACTTCTGGTTTTGAATAATTAAATATTCTAGTTCCCCAAGTCTTAAATTCTTTTCTTGTAGGGTGAGGATTTTCATACAAACACTCCCCATCAAACTCATACAGTCCAAATGCGTCTTTTGGGAAATGAGCAGGAACCCAATCAAGTATTACTCCAATACCATTTTGATGCGCCTTATCCACAAAATACATAAAATCATCAGGAATTCCGTATCTGGAAGTTACACTAAAATAACCAGTAACTTGATATCCCCAACTACCTAAAAATGGATGTTCCATAATCGGTAGTAATTCAATATAATTATATCCCATATCTTTAACATATGGAATTAATTTATCTGCAAGCATGCGATAACTTAACGACGTATTATTTTTATTCTTTTTCCATGAGCCTGGATGTACTTCATAAATATTCATAGGTTCTTTATAAAGATTCCTTTGATTTCTTTGAGCCATCCATTCAAGATCATTCCAAGAGTATTTATTTATATCATATACTTTAGATGATGTTTGTCCGTTTGTTTCATTATGATACGCATATGGATCTTGTTTTTGAATCTTAGTTTTTGTTGTTTGATTATAAATACAATACTTGTAATTATCATACACTTTAATATTTGGAATAGTAAGTTCCCATATTCCTCTATCATCAATTTTATTCATTGGATTTGCATATTCATTCCAATAATTAAAATCGCCAATGACGCTCACTGTGGTAGCATGTGGTGCGTATACTCTAAATGTTGTTTCTTTTTCCGTGAAAAATGAGCCAAAATACTCGTATCCATTGCATACATAGCTACTATGGAATTGATTGAGATTAAATTTTAGATTATTACTCATATGTATAGTACCTCAATATAATTATACCAAAAATTGCTATATTTTACAAGCACAATAAATAATTAAAAAATTAAATAGAGTAGGCCAAAGCCTACTCTAAAACTTCTTCTTTTTTTTTGATTATTTTTATCAAAAATCGTTAAAAATTAAATATTTTTAAAATATATAATCTACGTTATCAGGAACATAAATGTTAACTTCATCATGAGTATTTTCACTAGAAATTTTTGACAAAGGCATTTTAAAATATATTGCTTCTCCTTCAGCCAATACATTCCCTTCCATATCTAGTATTTTTCCTGTCCCCTCAAATGTTCTTCTTGTAACTTTTTCTATTTTACCAATAGCTTTTAAATTAGTGTCATAAGGGACTGGCTTACGATATTTAATCTTTAACTCCATAGTAACTCCCCATGTCTCTGGCTCAGTTATCCAAATTGCTCTCCCTACTATCTCATCAATCATTGCGGAAATTAAACCACCATGAGTTCTTTCAGGATAGCTTTGATGTGTTGAACTAAATTTAAATAAACTTATTACTGTACCATCTTCCATTTCATAGAAAGGAGCTTTTACTCCATTTGGATTGTTAATTCCACATATTATACACATATTACTATTAGATTGTTTTCTTAAAACTTTTAATTTGTTAGTATCATTCATACATTACCTCTAATATAATTTAATTTATATCAATAATTAAACCCACAGGGCAATGGTCACTGCCATAGATATCTTGATAAATTTGAGAATCAATTACTTTTTCTAATAAATTATCACTAACAATGAAATAATCAATTCTCCATCCTACGTTATTAAGTCTTGCATTAAATCTATAGCTCCACCATGAGTAAGCTATTTTTTCAGGATATAGTGATCTAAAGCTGTCATTAAATCCATTATCTAAAAGCTCACTCATTTTATTTCTCTCTTCAATAGTAAAACCAGGGTTCATTGTATTTGTTTTAGGATTACGTAAATCAATCTCTTTATGAGCCACATTTAAATCCCCACATAAAATTACCCCTTTTTGTAATTTTAAAGAAATTAAATAATTTCTAAAATCATCTTCAAAAATCATACGATAATCTAATCTTTTTAAACCATCTTGACTATTAGGAACATAAACATTTACTAAATAAAAATCTTCATATTCTAACGTTATAATTCTTCCTTCATCACTATATTTCCCATCAATCCCATAGAATACATTCATAGGTTTTTTCTTAGCATATATTAAAGTTCCTGAATAACCTTTCTTAACTGCTGAAGACCAAAATTCATAGTAACCAGGCATATCAAATGTAGCTTGATCTTGTTGCATTTTTGTTTCTTGAATACAAAAGAAATCAGCATCACAACTATCAAAAAATTCTTTGAAGCCCTTTGTCATACAAGCTCTTAATCCATTTACATTCCATGAAATAAACTTCATCATACTCTCCATATTATTTATTCTAAGAAATCATTAAAACAACTGCCACCTATAAACTCACGTAAAAGTGAATTACAAGGTACATATCTATCATCTATATCAACTACATATTTTAAAAACTTTACTAATCTATTTGCGGGGATGTAGTATGGATTATTTTTATCGATGCTTTGCAACGTTTTTATCGCATATTTTTTCATTACTCCAAGTTCGTAAGTCAACTCTGTGTTAAAGACAAAATCAGCTTCTTCTTGACATGGATAAATCCACTTAAATTCTCCCCTTCTAACACTAGCCCACATTGATAATGTTTCATCTGGACCAGTTTTTCTATATTTGGCATCTCTAACTATTCTTCTTAACAATCTTATTTCTGATGCCGCAATTGGATTATGATCATCAATGTTTAATTGTGAGAATGGGCTAATGAATATTTTAAATTTTTGAGGTTTAGGTATTGATTTAGTGACTTCTTCATTTAATGCATGAATTCCTTCGATAATTATTATTGTATCCTTATCTACTTTTATTTTTTGTCCCTTTTCTCTTCTTCCTAGTTTAAAATTGAATATTGGTTGTTCAACTTCTTCTCCTTCAATTAAATCTAGTAAATTTTCATTAAATAATTCTAAATCCAAAGCATTTACATGTTCTAAATCATATTCACCATTTTCATCTTTAGGACATTCATCTCTATTACGATAATAATCATCCATTGATATCTTAATAGGTTTTAAACCTCTACTCATAAGTTCAATTCTTAAGCGATTACTGAAAGTCGTTTTACCGCTTGAAGATGGCCCTGCAATACAAACCAATCTCAAAGATTCTCCTCTATTTTTGATAGCTGAACCTAATTCAGCTAATACATTATTATGTCTTGTTTCACATATATTAACTAAATCAACAACTTTTCCTTGATCAGTATACTTATTTATTAATGGCAGATTTTTACATTCACATACTTCAGCCCATTTTTGAGCATCTTGAATCATTTGTTGGAAAACTGGAGCTTCTTCAAAGGGAGGAATTTCCCCATTGCACTCGGCTCTAGGAATTTGAACTAAAAATCCTGGATAATAAATTCTCAACTTAAATTTATTTAACAATCTCGTCGAAGGAACCATATATCCATACATATAATTAATATAATCGCCACAGATATATTGATTAACCTCTTCTTCAGGTCTATATCTTAATACATCAACTTTATCCAAATAACCTTTTTCAGTATAATACTTTGCAGCCTCTTCTTTGGAAATAGTTTTTCTTATTATTGGAAGATCTAAATCTATCAATCTATACATTTCATCTTCTAATCTCTTTAAGAAAGTATTAGAAACTTTATAATTAGTGTTAAAGATGTTACATGATATAGAGCGAGAAACACATTGATTAAATCTTACTCTTATATTAGGATCAATGTTTTCTAATGCCATAATTAACAAATATCGAAAACTAGTTTCATATACTCTTACAGCATCAAAACTTGAAAGATCTAGAAATTCCACGTCGCATGAATAATTTATGTAATAATTCAATTCTCTTAATCGATTATTAACTTTCGCAACAATTGCATTTGGTTCTAGTTGTTTTGCTAAATCTTTTAGCACTATTTTATCTTCGAATTGATAATCTTTATTGTTTATTTTTACAGTAAACATAAAATCTCCTTTCTAAAAATTTTATAAAAATTTCGAAATAATAATTAACTATTTTGTTAAGATGATTATTAATATTATATTTATGAATATTTTTATATATTACTATTATAGTATAAAGATAGAAAAAAAGTCAAGTTTTCTTGACTTTCTCTTAACTACATAAACTATATATATGTATATTATTTATCAGCGTTTCTTAATTCTCTAGCTTTTGCAACTGCAGCTTTTCTTTCTTCTTCGATTCTAACTGCTTCTGCATGATTTTGTAATTGTTTTTCTTTAATATCGCCATAGAATTTAACAACTGGTTGTTTAGCAGTTTCGCATAATGCTGCAAACTTAGCAGGTTCATTGATTGCTAATTCAGCTAACATTTTACGGTTAATTTGAATGTTTTGCATTTTTAAACCAAACATTAATTTGCTATATGATAAACCGTTTAATCTTGCACCCGCATTGATACGAGCGATCCATAATCTACGGAAATCTCTTTTTCTACGTTTACGATCTCTGTAAGCGTATGATAATGATTTCATAACTTGTTGATTGGCTGTTTTATATAATGTATGTTTTGAACCAAAATAACCTTTGGCCAATTTTAATATTGCTTTACGTCTATTTCTAGAAACGTATCCACCTTTAACACGTGGCATAATTGTGTCCTCCTTTTAATTTTAAATTTTTACTTAATATTTGCGATTTGTTGTCTAATACGATGTAAGTCAGCTACTTTAACAGTAGATTCTTTACGTAAATGTCTAATTCTCTTTTGTGTTTTACCAGGTGCTAAATGACTTGTTCCTGGACGACTTCTCATAACTAATCCAGTACCAGAAATTTTGAAACGTTTCTTAGTACTACTATGTGTTTTCATTTTTGGCATAATTCGCACTCCTTACTTATTTTGATTTTTTAGGTCCAAGTACTACTCCAGTTTTCTTGTCACCAGTTGAAATAGTAGATTCAACAACAGCAACATCTGATAGTGCTTCGACGATTTTGTCTAAAATTTTAAAAGCTGAATCCATTTGTAATAAGCGTCTCTTACCTTTAGGGTAATATAAGAATACTTTAACTTTACAATCATCAGCAAGAAAGTCTTTACAGTTTTTAACTTTAACTGCAAAATCATTTTCTCCAATCACTGGAGACACGCGTACTTCTTTAACTACAATCATTTTTTGATTTTTCTTGTTTTCCTTTGCTCTTCTTTGCATATCATAGCAATATTTTCTATAATCCATAAAGCGGCAAACAGGAACTTTCGCATTTGGCGCAACACACACAAGATCAAGATCTTCTGCTTGAGCAGCCTTCACAGCATCATCTAGGCTCATTTCTCCTAATTTATTACCATTAGCATCAATAACTAATACGATTGAACTAGGAATATTGTAATTAGCTAGAGGTTTGTTTTTGTCAAGTTCTTTACTAATAATTATTTCCCTCCTTATTAAGTAAATCATAGCAAAAGAAAAGTGAGCGTTATACACACCCACTACCTTTTAATCACAATCAAAATTCTTAAATGATTTATATAAGTGACATTTACCTACCATTATTGTTAGTCAGGTGAGAAGTGGGTACTTCTTCTTTCCACTATGAAATTTTACTTATATATTATATCATTTTTTTATTGATTTGTCAATTATTTTTTTATATTTATTTTCTTTTAATAGTTCTTATTTTTTAGAATCTATTAATTTAACTAAATCTGCAACAGTTTGAAGAGTTTGAGTTTCTTCATCATCAAAAGTGATTCCGAATGCATCTTCAACATCCATAACTAATTCAACAGCGTCTAATGAGTCTGCGCCTAAATCATCAATAAAACTTGTTTCCATTGAAACTTTATCACCATCAACATTAAATTTTTCAATAATCATTTCTTTAATTTTTTCAAATGTCATAAATAAATCCTCCGTTTTTTTATTTTATCATATTAGAAATTATTTGTCAAATTCGGAACAACAAAGTTCATACAATCCGGGATAATTTCTATTACAATCTTATCAGTTCTCCCCATTTCCCCATCAACTGAATAGTATAGAGGTTTTTCTGTTTCTATCTCTACTACTTTCCCAGTTTTATAGAACACATAGGGTTTAATCTTCTCATCTTCTAAATGCTTTCCTGCTTTATATATCTTTATTAATTTAGCAATCGTAATTCTTCCTACTTTTTTAATAAAACATAAATCTAATAAATTATCATCAACTTTAGCTACAGGAGCACAATAATATCCACCGCCATAACAAATACCATTACAAATAGCACATAGTGCAACTTTATCATTATAAACTTCTTCACCATCAAGTTTAATTTTATATTTATAATTTATTTTAGAAAGAATTGCCCCTACAACTCCTAGATTATATGCTCCCTTACCACTTACTAAAGGTAATTTTTTATATTTTTTTTGCAAATGAGCAACTTTAGCATCTAATCCTATATTAAAGATATTACATACATATCTTCCATTTAATTTTAATGCATCAACACATTTAACAGTTCCGTTAATTAATGATTTGAAATTTAAGAAATCAGATATTTTCCCAAAATATTTCACAAAGTCATTACCAGAACCAATCGGATAACATGTAAACTCAGCGTTTTTAAAGCCAATTGTCCCATTAGCCACTTCATTTAACGTTCCATCTCCACCACAAGCATAGAATCTTACCTTATCATCATTAGGGTCTTCAGGTTTATAATGTTGTAGATAATCTCTTACAAAATATTTAGCATCACCAATACTCTTAGTATAGTAGACTTCATAATCTAATCCTTTAAAACTTTCATCGATGATTTTTGCTATAGTTTTAATCTTATTATTTACTCCTGCTATAGGATTAATTATAATTACATGTTTCATTTTGTCACCTATTATATATTATCAAATTTCTTATTACTTAGTATTAAATTAAAAACCTAAAATTTCTTTCTTTAGTCTAAAGAAATAATCAATATTTATTTTTGAAATAATTGATATTGGTAAATTTTTAACATATTCAGAAATAAACCATATCATTAATTTTCCAGTTTCATTAATCCTGTCAAATTTCAACATTTTTTGGTAAGTTTCAAAATCTTTAAACTCTTTCTTTGTCATTTTTGAATAAACATTTGTTAGTTTGCAAAAATCTTCTTTCATATAATGTAATGATAAAAATCTAATTATATCATCATTTACTTTATTTAATGAGTTAAAAGAAAGTACATAGTCTTTAGCTTTATAAAACAATACATATTCATTTAAATTTAATAACATTTTATTAATTGTT
>JAZNJG010000048.1:0-2469 GCA_045577945.1 Bacilli bacterium
TATATGCCATCACTATCAGTATTAATATTAAGTCCAGAAATAGAGAAAATAAGTGATTATGCTTTTGCCTATTTAGGAGAAAATACTCATAAGTTCTCATTATTTCCATATGATAATATAAAAGAATTGAATAGTAATACTAAATTACATTTATCACATAATTTATATGAAGTATATTTATATGGTAATAGAGAAGAATTAGATAACACATTTAAAGACTTAACTAGTTTAAGAAATGTTAGAATACCTAATAATATTAAAAGATTAATAAGTACTTTTTCAGGTTGTACAAGTTTAACAAATATAACTCTCCCAAATAGTGTTACAGAAATAGGATGGTTCTCATTTTTAGATTGTACAAGTTTAACAAGTATAGTAATACCAGATAGTGTAAAAAAAATAGAATATTGGGCATTTTCAGGTTGTGCAAGTTTAACAAGTATAGTAATACCAGAAAGTGTTACAAACATATGGGGCGGTGTATTTTTAGGCTGTACAAGTTTAAAAAATATAAATATTCCAAATAGTGTAACTGAAATAGGAATTGGCGCATTTGAGGATTGTACAAGATTAACAGAAATTAACATTCCATTTGGAGTATCTATGATTGATGATCGAGCTTTTGAGAATTGCATTAACCTTGCAAATGTAATAATTCCTGATAGTGTAATAACAATAGGTAATGGTGCTTTTAGAGGGTGCAAAAGTCTTGAAGTGGTAAAATTGCCTATTAATCTTGAAACAATAGGTGAATGCGCTTTTTCAGAATGTGTTGGGATGAATAGTATTATAATATTAGATGGAGTAACCGAAATAGGAGAATATGCATTTTCAAATTGTTCTAGTTTGATAGAAGTAGATATTCCGAATAGTGTAAATGGAATTCAAGATGGAGTGTTTTCAGGATGTAGTAATTTAAAAAATATAAAATTACCATCATATGATATTGTTTTAAGAACATTATATTTATCTCCAGCTGCCACACTTAATAAAAGATCAAAATTAAGTAAAATAGGCGATAAAGCATTTTCACAATGTAGCAGTTTAATCGAAATACAATTTCCAGAAAATATTGAAAAGATTGGAAAAAATGCATTTGAGGAATGTATAAATTTAGAATCAATTATATTTGAAGGAGATGTAAATACAATTGGAAGTTATGCATTTGCAAATTGTAAAAAATTAGATAATATTATATTCCCATTAAGTTTGGAGGAAATCCAGGAATGTTCTTTTTTAGGATGTGAAAGTTTAAAAACTTTGGATATTAAAAATGAGTATGTAAGAATTGGTCTAAATGCTTTTGAGGGGTGTTTTAAATTAAATAATAATATGAGAGAGTTCATCAAAAGGAAATTACATGTAGATGAATTTAATAAAACATACATAATAAAGAAAAATGATTTTAGTACTTACTTTATACCTAGTCGTATAAAAAAGATAGTAGAAGAAGTGATTATAGAAAAGGGCATTAGGTTGATTGAATCTTATACTTTTTCTTCTTGCATAAATCTAAAAAAAGTAATAATACCAAATAGTGTAGAAAAAATAGGATCGAGCGCATTTGAGGATTGTACAAGTTTAACAAGTATAGTAATACCAGATAGTGTCACAAAAATAGGAATTGGAGCATTTTCAGGTTGCACAAGTTTAACAAATATAAATATCCCAAATAGTGTTACTGAAATAGGATGGAGAGCGTTTGAAGGTTGTACAAGTTTAACAAATGTATGCATTCCAAATAGTGTTACAGAAATTGGAGCATTTTCAGGTTGTACAAGTTTAACAAGTATAGTAATACCAGAAAGTGTCACAAAAATAAGAAGCCGTGCATTTTCAGGTTGTACAAGTTTAACAAGTATAGTAATACCAGATAGTGTAACAAGTATGGGAGAATATGCATTCGAAGATTGTACTAGTTTAACTAAAGTTAAATTATCAGAAAATCTTACAGAATTAGAAGAATTGGTTTTTGAAAATTGTGTATCATTAAAAGAAATAGTAATACCTAATAAAGTAGAAAACATTGCTCCTAATGCGTTTATGGGATGTAAGTTAGAAAAGGTTACAATACCAAAGCATTTATTAGGTATTGTGAAGATTGTATTTGGAAAATATGAAATACTAGAAGAATACGATGATAAATATATTCTAAAAATTAAATAATAAATAAAGAGTTACTTTGGATTTTCTAAAGTAACTCTTTATTATGTGCTCGAAGAGCACATGAAAACCACATGCTATGCATGTGAGACAAGAAAAGCTTACAGCTATAAGCAGAAAATAAAAACCTCCTATGGTATACTGAATATGGTCTGGCAACCATAAACAATATAAAATAGGAGGTAGTATCAATGGCTAAGAAAGCAAATGACGATAGTAGTTTATCACATACGAGGTGGAATTGCAAATATCATATAGTATTCATACCAAAATATAGAAGGAAAGCAATATATGGAAAACTAAGAG
>JAZNJG010000049.1:0-8997 GCA_045577945.1 Bacilli bacterium
TCTTGTTTAGGTGTATTTTTATCTATAGATTTATTACTTAAGTTCTTTATGTTTTTTATAATATCTAGATATGTGGAATAGTTACCATTATATCTATTAAATCCATTTTCAATAACAAATATTGTATCAACAACTTTATCAAGTAAATATCTATCATGACTTGCTATTATCACAATTCCTTCAAAATCATTTAAGTAATCTTCAAGTATTCTTAAGGTCGTAATATCCAAATCATTTGTTGGTTCATCAAATAGTAGAACATTAGGAGATCCCATTAAAACTCCCAATAAGAGTAATCTTCTTTTTTCTCCCCCAGATAGTTTAGATATGTAAGTATATGGATCAAATAAGAAGTTTTCCAACATCTGAGTTGCTGAAATTGTACCCTTTTTTGTTTTTACTACACTGGCTATGTTACTAATATAATCAATTGCCCTTATATTATTATCTAAAACATAATTTTCTTGTCTGAAATAACCTATTTTAATTGTTTGACCTATTTCTATCTTTCCAGATAGTGGTTTTTTAATCCCTGAAACTAAGTCTAAAAATGAAGACTTACCAGTTCCATTTTTCCCTATTAAACCAATTCTGTCATCTCTATTTAAGTTAAAAGTAACATTCTCAAATAATATTTTATCATTGTACCCCATTTTGACATTTTCAAATTCAATTGTTTTATTACCTAACCTAGAAAAAGAACTATCAATATTTAATTTTTTCTCTACAACTTTTTTATTTGATGTTAATTCTTCGTACTTTTCTATTCTTTTTTTATCTTTCGTAGCACGGGCTTGAGGTCCTCTTTTTATCCACTCATATTCCTTCCTAAGAAAAGCATTTATTTTTCTTTCTTTAGCTTCTAAGGCTTCCATTCTTTCTGCTTTTAGTTCTAAATATTTAGAGTAATTAGCCACATATTCATATGTTTTTCCATGATCTAATTCCACAATTTTATTAACCACTTTCTCAAGAAAATAACGATCATGTGTAACTAAAAAAATAGCTTTTGAAAACTTTATTAAATATTTTTCTAACCATTCTATCACATCACAATCTAAATGGTTCGTGGGTTCATCTAAGATCAATAAGTCACAAGGTTTTGCTAATGCTGCTCCTAAAGCTATTTTCCTTTTAGTTCCACCTGATAAAGTATTTATCTTTTTATCAAAATCATAGATTTCTAATTTTGTTAAAACAGATTTTGCTTCATGAAGAGCCATCTCATTATTCTTTACTACTTCAGTAATATATTCAAGAATTGTTTTTTCTTCATCCAATCTTAAGTCTTGAGGCATATAACTAATTCTAACATTACCAACTAATTCAATTTCTCCATATTCTGGTTCTTTTTCTAATGCAAGTATTGATAATAAAGTACTTTTTCCTGTACCATTTATTCCAATTAAACCAATTTTATCGTTATTATCGATATTTATAGTTACATCATCAAGTAACACCTTATCTCCATATTGACACTTTAGTCCTTTAGCATTTAGTAACATCATTATCACCTTCATAAATATATGTAAATTAATCGTTTAAATTATATCATTATTTACACTTTTTTTAAAGATAAATAAAAAGAATATTACTTTATAGTAATATTCTAATCATATCTAAATATTTTTTGTTATTAACGTTTACACAAGATGTTTTTTTGATGAATAGCAATATCAGGATAATCAGTAACAATTCCATCAATTTTTCTTTTCAATAGTTTTTTCATAATTTTCTCATTATTAACTGTCCAAGCAAAAACTGGTTTGTTTATTCGATGCATTCTTTTTATGAATCCTAAAATTAAAAGTCTATAATTAGGAGAAACTGCATCACAATTTGATCGTTTAATTTTACCTTTAGGAAAAACTTCTGGAATTCTTCCCAAAATACCCCATTTAACATATTGATTTCCAATTAATAAAATTGTAAATATGTTACTGTTTATCATTTTAATTTTCTTTATTACCGATTCTGAAAAAGACCTAATTTGAAACTCATTGACATCCAAAATACTTAATATTTCTCTAACAATTTCTTCTTCGTATCCTTCTTCTTTAATCTCAATATCTAAAAGTATTTTACCTTTGTATTTCTTTAAAACATCGATTAATAAAGGTATTTCAAAGTTTTGTTTTTCTTTGGCATTTTTCAGTAAATCATCATATTTCCAATCATTAATATAAACATTTAAAAATGTTGGATCATGAACAACTACGATTTTTAGGTCTTTTGTTATTCTAATATCAAGTTCAATTGCATCAGCATTTAATTCAACTGCTTTATCAAACGATTCAATTGTGTTTTGATAGCAATATCCTGAAGCTCCTCTATGTGCCTCGATAATTTGTTTCTTATTCTTCATTTAATCACTCTTTTTAATTATGCTTCTGGGAATGTTACGTAATTAGGAATACCATATCCTGTTATTGTTGAATAATCAAGAGGATAACTTCTTCTAGCAACCATATTAGATGTATTTCCCTCAATTGTATAAACTGTTTTTCCGTCACAGCCTGTAACTATTCCGGTATGTCCTGCACCATTACTTAAGAAGAAAATTATATCTCCAGCTTTAGGAATGTAATCTTCTTTTAATCCGTAACAATTATTATCAATAAACCATTGCCAGCCAGCAGTACATCCACAATAGAATGGTATAATTGTAGTATCAATTCCTGAATAGTGAGCACACCAAGTAACGAACATTGCACACCAATCGCCATCTGGAATCCCATACCAAATACCATATTTAGTTTCAGTGGTTGGTAATTCTTTATAACCAAGTTCTCCTTCAGCTACTTTTATTAACCTTTCAATGTAATTAACTTGAGCATAGCCTTTTACAGAAATTGTTACACTTCCCCTTATGTCCACATTATCTTTGCTAATTACACTAATGGTAACTACACCTTCATTTTTAACAATAATATGTCCATCATCTAATGTGTTGATTACGCTTCTGTCTTCACTTATAAATTTATAGTTAAGTGGATCATGTAATCCCTCTACATTAACCTTGATTTTTTCGCCTATTTTATAAACTTCTCTATTTCCTTCTAATGTAACGATTAATGGTCCTTTAGAAATTTCTCCATTAGGAAGCCTATCATTAGATGGAATTAATACATTAATTGTTCCTTCAGATGACACTAAACTATTATCTTTTAAAGTAACTCTAAATTTTCCAACGCCTTCTTTTATTGAAGTAATCTTTTTACCTTCAATTTTAATTATATCTGGTGTTAAATTAGTCACTTCATATTCATCTAAATTAGAAGAGATTAATTCATCTAAGTTCCTTATGTAAATTTGCGTATTATCTCCAGGTTTTACATTAGGTTTTCCACAAACTACTTCAGGTAAGATAGGTGT
Source organism: Bacilli bacterium (assembly GCA_045577945.1). GTDB lineage: Bacteria > Bacillota_I > Bacilli_A > ML615J-28 > CAG-698 > CAG-698. The sequence continues at coordinate 3,376 of JAZNJG010000049.1, forward strand.
GCACAATACTGAAACTGTAGAATAAAGAGTCAGATCATCTTTAATCTTTACAGTTATTGTCACAGTACCCATCTGTTTTCCAACTATATTATTATCATTAAGAGTAACAATGTCAGTATTATCTACTTCTATAATATATTCATCTCTTTCATAGTTTAGAACATCAATTCTTAATGATGTTCCAACAACCATACTAGTACTACTAACAAAAATTTCAGGATTCTTTGAATATACATTTATTTGTTTCTTTACAAAAGTTGATTGATCTTCTTTTAAAGTAAATGTTACTTCAGCAACACCTGCTTCTTTAGCAATAAACTTTCCGTTTTTGTATTCAATCACTTTAGGATTATCAATAGTTATATCAAACATATCAATAGACTTATAGTTCTTGATTTTAGCCTCAAATTCATCTCCTATTGCAATTTTATCAGTTTCAAACTTAACTACTGGGGTATGATTCTTAACATTAATAACCAGATTACCAACTACATTACCTGCATCATCTAATACATTTACCGTAACATTTCCAGCTTTTTTACAAAAACCAATATACTCTTCATCAATTTCTAAAATATCAGGATCACTACTTTCCCATACGAAATCTTCACGATTATACTTATCATCTAAAGTAAATTCAACTAGATAGTTAACAAATAGCTCATCCATATCCATATAAATATTTATGTTTTCTAAAGGTTTCTTTACAGTTACAACACCTAACTTTTTATATGAAACTTTATCATAAAAACTTGCCTTACAATAGATGATAACATCTACATCCTTATCTCCAACGGTTACCTTTCCACTGTTACTAATAGCAGAATTACTCATTATATATTCTAAATAAACATCATTTCCATATGACATTACAAAAGATGGTAAAGATAAGTCATCAGATGTTTGACTTGGTAGTTCAACTTGAGAAAAAGCTTCACTAAAAATATCACCATAGCTTACTTCATCTTGTTCTCCATTTGTTAGACCTAGAGAACCGAATAATAATATAAAGAAATATATTAATTTACTAACCATAATTCTATCTCCTTTTTAACCCATATTTATATAACTTTGTATTGAGTTTTCCCAACAAATAATGATCTGAATTCTAATTCATCAAAATTTTCAAATCCATTTTTATTTAGAGCGTATAAACTTGTTTTAGAAGTAAAAAGATATATGTAATTATCATCTTCTACGATTCTAAACATTTTATTATTTTTAATAACATTCTCTTTAGTTTTATTATCTACAGACAAAGTAACAATTGTTTCTTCTTCATTAAATTCATAAGTATAAATTATTTCTTTATTTTGTGATAATATTTTTGAAATAGTTTCATTGGTTTTCTTTTTAAATAAATTTGATAGAACAAAAGGAAAACCTACCATAAATAATCCAAATATTACAGCCACAAAATAACTTTCGATGAAAACTAAAAAACAAATCATAAGAGCTGCTATAATTTCATAAATTATTATTGTTTTACTAAAATAGTATCTAAATAAGATATCATCGCTTTTCTTTATTATTTCTTTAGTTAGTTCAGTCTTATTCTTCATAGCCACCATCCGTATATATCATTAATCTAATATTTTCATCTTTTATTTGACTAGCAAAATATTTTACAACATTATAACTATATTTGCTAAAATGCTCTCCACTTGAAACAACAATTATTGACTTAGCTCCTAATTCTTTAGCAATTGGAACTGAATAAACAGCATTTTCATATGTTGAATTAGATTTATTTTCTTCAAAAACTACATCTTCACTTAAACCATGATCACATAAATATTCCTTCATTTTTTCTGCCTCAGAAAATGGGACTAACTTATTAGCAACTCCTCCCGAACAAATAATAAGATCACACATTTTACTATCATAAAGTTCTTTTACCAAACTTAATCTGTCAACCATTTTTTGTGTAAATGTACCATCATCATTAATTCTATTACCTAATACTATTGCGACTCTTTTTCCATTTAAGTTACTCATGTTGTTCTCCTATTTGTTTACTTAATATTATATTATTACGTTATTTATTATATCATTTTTACACTTAAAAGTATATTATTATTTAGTTTTAAGATAATATTTTTATTGATTATGTAATAAACAAGAAAAAGACTAGGCTTGCTAGTCTTAACTGTCTTTTAATCTAATTATTAACTTTTTTAAAATATTCTTCCAACTCATTTACATATTTATATAAATCTTCTTCTTTATCGTAATTATAGATACTATCTAAATATTTAATTCTCTTCTTTTCTCGTTTAATTTCTTTTAATATTTTCTTAATGTTTAGTTTTCTCAAATTAGAGAAATTAGTTCTTTTATTAAAATTCTCAAATAATATTTTATTTTGAATTTCTTTAGTTAAATTTAAAGGTCGAATAATAATATCTTCATCACCAAATAAAGGATCAACCCCCCCACAAATATAAATCTCTTTACTTCTGCTAATAAAATCTTTACATAGTTCCGATCTTACAACTGCATCTTTAATAGTGAATTTTGTTTCTCCTTCTATTCCACTACCTGATATATCTGTTCCATAGATTATACGATCTTGGTATTTTTCAAAGAATAATTTACTTTTATATGAATTTATTGAAAGATTAGTAAATAGCTCTATACCTGGAGTTATATCAATACATACATTAGGATATTTTTCAAATAAATCTTCTAATCTATTTAATTGATTAGAGAAGAAATAAAAATGTGCAAATGTAACAACTAAATTAGGAAACTTTCTAAGGACATTTTCTATTTGTCTATATTGATCTTCGTTGTTTATAGATTTTTCATCATAAAACCAACCATTTGCTTTTGCCCATGAAGGAACTAATTCAGGGTCCCAAAACTCCTCAGGATCATTTACATGCCAAATAATTGGTATTTGCTTTTCTTCCATATATTTAAAATATGGTTCCCAACATTTCAAGTCAAAATTAGGGATAGGATATCTATTTCGGGAAGAAGGCTTTCCTTCTAACATCTTTATCCCATCGCATCCACATTCAATTAAATGTTTCACATGCTTTTTCATATATTTACCTATTTTATTAGGTTTTCTAAAATACAAAGTTAAATCTAGACTTCCGTAAACAGATACTCTTCCTTTTCCCAAATGCTTAGCTCTTAAACAATCAATTGTTCCACTCGCTCTTTTTCTACTATATAAAGCTACTAAGTTTATATAATCTGTCCTTGTTCTATCCATTGTATAGATTAAACTTTCAAAGGTTACTGGTAAATCATAATGTACATGTGAATCAACTATCATTGTATTTCTCCTATATTTTTATTTTATAACATATATATTATATCATAGTTTTACTTATAAAACAAAATTAATCAAAAACTAGATTAAAAATAATGATATGAATCAATGCAATTTCTTGATTTTACAATAGAATTTCAAGTAATGGATTTTTCGTATTCACTAAGTATAAAGAGTGAAACTGCTAACACAGTTCCACTCCTATTTTTTTCCGTGTTCCTCCCTAATATACAGTGCAGTTCTCTAATGCAAAATTGTTATCCCAACCTGAAGTCTTTTCAGTAGCTTCACAATATAATATTACGTTTTTAAAAGAATTGTTGCCAATTTTGTTAACACTTTTTGGAATAACTATGTATTTTAAATTGTGCTTTTGAAAACATACAGGACCTATTTCCTTTACATATTATTCTAACATTATTTTTTTGAGTTTTAATACTATTGCAAACAAGTTTGCATTATGAGTACACCCTCATTTCCGTCATCTAACGATAACCTACAATATATAGCTACATTATAAAGTTTATTTTGCTTCACTTATTTACCTCCTAGCAAAGCTAAAACTTTATCTAATAATTTTATTATACCATAATTTATTAACATAGTCCGCCATTACAACCAGTTAAAATAATATTAAATAACATTTTTTCTATTAATTTAACTATTGATTCCTCTTCCACTTCTTCAATAGCAAAATATGTTATTTCTTTACTTTCTGAATAATATTCAGTTTTAACTTCTTTTTTACCTATGATCTTTTCCTCTCTTTCATTTATTTGGTCAAAAGCGAAAGCTGGGTATCCCAGCTTTTGCTTCTTATCAAAAGAAGAAAAAGTAGATATACCGATTAAAGTATACCTACTTTTATTGCTAGATAAGGTTTGCTTATTTAATTTTGTAATCAATATTCATAATTTTACAAATTTGTTTAATTTTTTTATATGGTAAAATTTCAACATATTCTTTTTCATTAATTTCTTTATTTTCAACTACTTCTTTTCTTTTAAAATCCTTCTTATTGGAGTCATTCAAGATTTCACATTTATCATATATTATAGACATTGTTGTAACATTTGAAGTTGACAAATTATAACCTGAAATTAAAGATATAATAAATTTTAAAAAATTCAATACATTTGTTTTTTTGATTACTATATATTTTATATCTTTTATCTTTATCTTAAAAATAATTTTATTTCTTTTAGATTTTATCAGATGTTCATCATCAATAATATATTTATATGAATAAAAGATTCTAACAAACATGTAAACCAAAAATGGTATAGCAGTAAATATTACACAAGTTATAAAAAATCCGACATCAAACTCATCTAAACAAACTATAATACATCCTATATCAAACATTGGTATAATAAGTAAATAGAACATATACATGAAATATAAATGCATGTTATTTAATGGTTTAAACCTATATTTCATTTAATTGTCACCTCCCTCATTTTACCATTTTGAATTAATAATTCCCTCTATTATCATATCAATTGGAGTCATTAAAGTCCCCTTCACACCATTAATAATAATCCACTGTGTTATTCTTTATCCAATTCTTATTTACTTATCATTACTTTCGGATACTTTGAATTAAAGTAAGAATTATATTTAATACTATTATCATCATAAATTATATAAAATTTCCAATAAAGATATTTTATTCATTAACCTCCTTGATTTTGTAAGGAACTTCTAATAACTTACACAAATTAATTGTATCCTTTAGAGACAATAAATCAGTATATTCAAAACTCTCACAAGTATTATCTAAATATTCTTTCAAGTAAGTCCTACCTTCAATTCTATGATATGGTTTAACAAACTCACATTTACTATAAATAAAAGAAATCGTATCAAAATAATGCGTTCTGAATCCAATAAGTATGGAAGCAATAAATTTTAATATTCTACATCTAGGCCTTTTTCTTATACCTATATATCTTATATCTTTTATTCGTATTTTAAATATTACTTCTTTATATCTATATTTTTTTAAATACGCGCCATCAATAACATATTTATATGGATATGTTGTTCTTAAGAAAAGAAAAAATAAGATAGGTAATAAACCCAAAAATATACACCACAAAATTGTTTTAAGATTAAAATCATAATTATTTTTGTTAATCATTATAAATAAAATAATCAAACAAATTATCAATATATGTATAGATTGTGTAAAGTGAACTTGTTTATAAAACTTAATAGATAGTTTCATTATTCCTCCTGATAAAATATTTTTACAATTTTATACATAATTCTTTTAGATTATATTAATCCATATTAAAATTTTTCCCAAGTATCATTTTCTTTATCGTAGTATT
>JAZNJG010000050.1:0-25652 GCA_045577945.1 Bacilli bacterium
TCTATTCCTTCAGCATTATTTACTTTTATCACTACTTCACTTATATTACTAGTTACGTTATACTTATTTGATCTACAATATACTTTTAATCGTCCTGGTTTCTTAGTCTTAATTATATTTCCTTCTATTTCTCCTAATGAATCATCATTAATATGTATTATTACATTTTCTATACTTGATTCTGGATAACATTTAATCTCTACTACTATTTCTTCCCCCACAAACGGTTTATATGTGTCATTTAATTCATAACCATTATTAGTTAATTTTACTTCAATACTTAATGGTAAGTTTTGTTCTTCATCATATTCATATACTGCATATAACTCTATATCTTCTGTTATTAAACTATTAAAATCATATTCTACTAAATTATCCTCAGAATCTTTATATGCCCAGTATTTAAGTTTATATGCTACTTTACCTTTTTCTTCTATTGGTTCAAATTGTTTATGTTTTACTACTTCTATAATTGTTTGTGTATCATCTTCATCTATAAATGTAACATTAACATATGATTCTTTTATCACTATTTTAGCTTTTAAGGTAATAGTCTCATAACCTTCTTTAGTTACTATTGCTTCTACTTCATAAGTTCCTACTTCTTTATATTTATTATTAGGTAAATATTTTACTTCTGCTCCTTCTGGTAGATTACTTACCTTTATTTCTTTTTCTAAACCATCATATATGTACTCAACATCTTCAAATACTAAATTATCAAAAGATTTAGTATTACATGATATTACAACACATAGAAAAATAAATAATGTGAATATTTTAAGTATATTAGTTATTAATTTCATAATAGCCTCCTACTATATATATTTTACATTCCATCAGATATGCTAACATTAATAAATATTCTGACCTTTTCGTTATATAAATAAGAACCATTTATAGTAACAGGGCCTGATAATTTTGCTTTAATAATCCCGTAATTGCTAATTTCTAAATAAGCTTCATTGCTAGATACCCAACTATATGCTTGCATAAAGTTATATGGTATAAACTCACCTATATCTAAAATCATTTCATCTCCAACATTATAATTTAAATCTATATTTATATCAATATAGTCTCCTTCATAAGGAACAACTTCAAATTCTTTCGTATATACAATAGTTGGATCTGTTTTAGATATGGCATATATTGTTACAGTTTCTAATTCATCAACATTCTTTCCTATTACTGTTCCATAGTCAGTAACTTTCAAGATGTTTTCATTAGATGATATCCAAGTAAAATCCAACCTAGATGTGGCAGTAATTAAATTCGTGTCAAAATAACAGATCCTACTAAAGCCTTCTACTATTGTATTATCTAAATAAGACTTATTAGATTCAGATAAGTCTTCTTCTAACATTTCAATTTGTGAACCACAATTCCATAGATTGGATGGGTCTACTATAATAGCATTACTCATTATATCATTAGTATATTTTCTTATCTTTAGAGAGTAATTATAAATATCCAATAAATTATTTGAGTGTATTGTTAAATAATAAATTCCCCCATCTAAATTATTAATTATATAATTTCTATTATTAATTATTTCTGCTTCCTTAATTAAATTATAATCCTCATCATATAATTCCACTTTTTTAATATTAGTGGAATTTGTTAATGTAAACAAATAAGTACCTGTAGTATCAACAACAATTTGATTTATTGTATTTAATTTCACGTTTTCTTCTATATAATCATCTTCAAGGTTTATAACATTAGTATCCTGTGAAATAGACACTAATGGGGAAAGAGATGCATTTTCACATTCAACTCTTAAATAAATATATGGCTCATCAGTGATGTAATTAAATATTAACTCATAATCATCTACAATCATATTATAATCTGTTTCTGTAAATTCTTTTACAAATGCTCCACTACAATTATACAATCTCATTGAGTAGTCTATGTTAGTAGAACTATATTGAATATCAAAATTAATAGCATTAGTCCCATTATTATTTATTTTATATGTTTTCCCTATAGACTCTATTCGTGTTGATTCACTATAATCTAAATTATTAATTTCTACATCAAATAACGGAGTATAACTATAGAAAATATTATTATTTATACCATATGATACGTAATCCTTTACTGAGTGATAGTACAAACAACTTTCTCCCCATTTTGATACTACATAAACATCCTTTGCCTTGTTTATATCTAGTAAGTCATTTAATGTATAGTTATATGGATTATCTTCTATTATTGCAGCATGCTTTATATTGCTATGACTACCTTCACAATAATGTAATATATTCCCTTTTTGCAAAGGTATATTGTCTTTTATTTTCTTGAAACCACCGCCTATACCAAAAGTTATAATGCCATTTTGATTGCTGTCTTGGCATATTCTTGTATGATACTCATATTCTTCTTGACTATACCATGCGTAAGTATAACACTCATATTTACTTGATGCATCTCTAAGTTTTATTATATTAGGAAATTGCATTATATCATTGGCATATAGCTCCTCTTTTCTTTCATTGGATAGTTCACTACCTGAATAATTAATCTCTATATCAAAAGTTTCTCCCGTAATTGTCTTATAACTAATCGTTGATGTATTATCATATAAACTTACGCTATTATGTTGTTGCAATAAATATTCGTATGCAAATGAAAGATAAGGATAGCCTAAAATATCTCCCTTATTTACTAAATTATCTTCCAACAAATCATTTAATTGATTTATTTCATCATCGCTTAAAGAATAATATATATCTTCTGAACATAAAAATAATTCATACAAATGAAGCTTTTTAATATCATCAGTGCTACTATTGCTATCTAAATTAATATTTGAATAATCAGCTAAAATAGTGCTTCCAATATTATCAATTTCATATAAAAGTTTAAGCTCATCATTATCTTCTCGTAGCCATTCATAACACTTGCTAACTTCTGTGCTACTCATATACAGATTAAATGTATCACTATCTATTATATCTTCCACTAAATTCACATAATAACTATCCAAAGCACTTAAGTCTATTTTAATTATAAAAAACATTAAAAGAAATAAAAAGAAAAAGTAACTAATTTTTTTTGAGTTTTTTAACATATTCTCTCCCTCCATATATATATTATAACATTATATATATATATCAACAAATAAATTTTTTTAAAAAAAAAAGAGATTAATCTCAGTTAGTAATTTATAAAAATTTAAAAGAGGAGTAAATACCCCTCTTATTTTTAAATATGTTTTATAGTTATAGTTCTTTTTAGTAGTTTTCTTTGCGTACTTCAAAGTAACTTTGAGAGTGAGCACATACTGGGCAAACCATAGGAGCTTTTTTGCCTATTACTAAATGTCCACAGTTTCTGCATTCCCACATAATTTCTTCAGATTTTTCAAATACTTGTTGCATTTCAACATTCTTTAATAGTGCGCGATATCTTTCTTCATGAGATTTTTCAATTTTAGCAACAGCTCTGAATTGGAATGCGATAGCTGTGAATCCTTCAGCTTCTGCTTCTTTTGCGAATGTGTCATACATATCAGTCCATTCATAGTTTTCACCTTCAGCTGCAGCTAATAAATTTTCAGCAGTTGTGCCAATTCCGTTTAAATGTTTGAACCACATTTTAGCATGTTCTTTTTCATTATTTGCTGTTTGTTCGAAAATTGCAGCGATTTGTTCATATCCTTCTTTTTTAGCAACACTAGCAAAATAAGTGTACTTATTTCTAGCTTGTGATTCCCCTGCAAATGCAGTCATTAAATTTTGTTCAGTTTTTGATCCTTTTAATTCCATTATTTATCTCCTTTTATTATTTATTATTTTTCAAAATCAAAAATTTATTAATTATTTTTTAAATAATAAATTATAGATTTCGCTTTTCGGTTTTCCTCTATCTTTTGCCACAAGTTTTACTGCCTCCTTATTATCATGACCTAAATTTAAATAATAATTATAATGTTCTTCAATCTTTAGTTCTGATAAATTTAGAGCCAGCTTTTCTTTTTTACTTCCTTCTACGATAACTACCATTTCACCTTTTAACTCAAGGTTTTGTTCAATTAATTCAGAAACTTTTCCTCTTAGATATTGTTCATATTTTTTTGTTAATTCTCTTGCAATACAGATTTTACGATCCCCCATTACTTCAAGAATAACTTTAAGCGTTTCATTAATACGATGCGGAGATTCGTAAAAGATAATTGTTTCTTTATAATCAACTAACTCTGATAATTCTTTTCTTTTTTGACTTTTTGTATGTGATAAAAAGCCATAGAAATGAAACTTATCACAAGGAAGACCTGATGTAACTAGAGCAGTTAAGGAAGCTGTTGCACCAGGAATAGTACTCACAACAAAACCCTCATCAATTGCCCTTTTACAAACCAAATATCCCGGATCGCTTATTCCTGGATATCCTGCATCGGTACAAATAGCTATTATCTTTCCTTGTCTTAACTCTTCTATTATCTCAACTGATCTTTCATCTTCATTAAAGATATGATAACTTTTCAGAGGGGTTTTAATATTATAATGAGCAAGTAGTACTTTAGTATTTCTTGTATCTTCTGAGTAAATATAATCACAAGTATTTAAAACTTCAACACTCCTAAAAGTCATGTCCGAGATATTTCCTATAGGAGTAGGAACCAAATATAAATTTATCATTCAGAAACTAACCTTTTAATCTTTTCTTTTAAGTCTTTTTCAGCGTATAATAATTTTAATAATTCAGTCTTTTTCTTGTTAGTAATTACAAACGCTTCTTGAATTTGTTCAAGAATTTGATGTACTTCAACTGAATAAAATTCATCATAAAGTGATACATAAGTAATATTATAATACACTATATTTTTAGTTGTTTTTGGTTTATTTGAGAAATACTCTAACAATTTTTCAAAAGATAAATTACTTCTACGATATTTGTTTATTTCTTCTCCCATTTCTGTCTTGTACATTTCTAGAATGTGTTTTTCAAATTCGTTTAATTGCCCATCGGCAACGAACACTTTTTGTAAAAGATCAATAAAATGAAATTTTTCTTCTTTTGTTAATAAACTAAGTAACATAGTTATTCCTCCTTTTTAAAATTAAATATCTCTAATACCTCTTTGGTGTATTTATTGTCATCATAAACATAAAGAGGATTAATTATCTTTAAATCTGTTTTTTTATTTTTCCTTGATTCCATTAGAAACATCATAGCTTCTTTTCCTACTTTTGGATAAATAATTTGAATTTTTCTTATCCCAAAGTTTCCATCTTCCATTAATCTAATTATTTCAGGTAGTCTTTCAATGCGATGAACTATATATAATTTGCCACCATCAATTAGTAATTTGTTAGCCTCAGTTATTACATCTTTTATTGATGCTTTCACTTCATGTCTTGCTATTGTAAGGTAATCATTTTTATTGATTATACTCTTATCAGTTACTTTAAAATACGGTGGATTTGAGCAAACAATATCAAACTTATTCGCACCTAATTCTTTATATATACCGATATAATTTCTATTCAATATCTCTATTTGATTAGTAAAGTTATTAAGTTCAACACTCCTTTTAGCTAAATCATACACTTTTTCTTGTATTTCTACACCTATTATATGCGCACTAGTCTTTAAAGTCAAGAATAATGGTATTGGAGCATTTCCAGTACCTAAATCTATGATTTTTTTAGCTCCTTTGCAATCTATAAAGTTTGCTAAAAGCATTGAATCAAGAGAAAAGCTAAACATTTCATCATCTTGAATTATTTTAATGTTTTCATATCCTAATAACTCATGAATATTCTCTGTTCTGTTCATATTATATCTATTTTTATATATTCTTATTTTTATATATTCTCTATATTATAAACTAAAATTAGTCATCAATTATATCATCAGACATATCTTCTTTAGATATTATTTCTTTATGACTTTTTACTTTTACTAAATCTTTAGCATCCCATTCAGTAATATTTTCATCTTTATCAATTACTTTAATTCTCTCTCTTAGGCAGTCAATTCCCACAACCTTTACGTTCTTATCTTTTGGAGTATTCACAATATCCCCAACTAGAGGAATTCTCTTACGAACTTCAGTATATAATCCATTTTCATATCCAATACAACACATTAGTTTTCCGCATAGACCTGCTATTTTACTAGCACTTAAACTCATACTTTGATCTTTTGCCATTTTCATTGTTACAAGTTCGAATTCTCTTAGATGACTTTTGCAACATACCTCTCTTCCGCATGTTCCAATTCCCCCAATGATCTTAGCCCCTTCACGAGGTCCTATTTGTCTTAGTTCTATACGAACTCTAAACTCACTTGCTAAATCTTTTAATAATTCTCTGAAGTCAACTCTTCCTTCAGCATTATAATAAATAATTATTTTTTGCTTATCAAGAGTGTATTCGCAACTCAAAAGTTTCATATCTAAGTTTCTTTTACTTACTATCTTTTTGCAAGTTTCAAAATCTTTTTCTGCTTTTTCTAAATTAGCAAAATAGTTCTTTATATCATATTTATTAGCCATACGAACAATTGGTTTTAATTCATGTTCTAATAAATTATCATCTATTTCTTTGATTTCTGTCTCAACAAAACCTAATTCTACTCCTCTTACCGTTTCAACAACTACTTTATCATTCTTTTTTGGAGTATAAGGGTCTGGTGAAAACCAATATATTTTGCCGACATCTTTAAAAACGATTCCAACAACTTTTGCCATATAATTACCTCAATCTTTCACATTTAATGAACATGTCCATATACATTAATTCTAAATTAACGTTATAGTTTATTCTCTTTTTATATTCTAACAATAAATTAATAAGTTCATATGTTTTTTTAATATCATATAGTGAGCTTAAATCTCTATTCATTTGTTTTAAATCATTTATTCCGTTAACAAAGACAACTCTATCTTGTTTTAATAAATAATTAACTAAATAGTCATTTGTAATTGTTAATAGTAAATCCATAAACATTTGGTGATAGTTCTTATCAATAGTCATTAAGAACTTCCCCTCTTCGTTCATAATTAACAATGCACTTTCATCTGTAAACAATGCATTAAATAGTCTTTTAACTAGTGAAACTATTTTTATGTATGTACCTTCTTCTAAGATTTCTAATCCTTCTTTTACATTGTTTGTAAGTGTGCATAGTATTCTACTATTTTCTTCATCTATTCCTTTACTTAAAAAAGCTTCTCTTAGAACATCATTACTCATCTTTTCCAAAGTAATAATTTGGGAACGAGATTTTATAGTAGATAATACACCATTAATATTATTAGTGATTAAAATTCCGTAACATTCTTCTTTCATTTCTTCTAGAAACTTTAATAGTTTGTTACCAGCGCTTAGAGTAGCTTTTTCGATTTCATTTATTATAAACACTCTAGGGCCTTTTTCTAAACCACTATAATTAAACTCTTCTTCTAAAGTTTCTATTTGTTCAACCTTTATAGTTTGATTACCACTTGTATTAGGATTATTAATTTCAGTTCCTCCTGGAAAAATCATAAATACTCTAGGATGGACATTCTCCTCAAGCCTCTTACAGTTGCTACATCCCCCGCAAAAATCATGAGTATCACATAGTATCATATTAGCAAGATACATTGCAGCTTGCATCTTAGGTGTTCCTTTTACACCATCTAATAGATATACTTGTGAAAGTCTATTTTTTTTAAAACTATTATTGAATAATTTTACGAGTTTTTCTTGTGTTTTTAAAAGTAAACTGTAATCCATTTTTCTATCCTTATTTTATATATATTAGTTATATATTATTTATTAGTTATATATTAGTTATATATTATTTATTATTATATATTTTATAATTTAGTCAGATAATTTTTGATCAATTATCTTTAATAAATCTTCATAGACTTCATCTATCGGTTTATTCCCATCAATTCTAACTATTCTTTCAGGAAATCTTTCATATACTTTTAAATAACCTTCATGAACTAAATTATGAAAATTCATTTTTTCTAAATCTAATCTATCAACTGATCTATTGTTCTTTTTGATACGACTTAAACCTACTTCTGGTGGTACATCAATAAATATTGTTAGATCAGGCATAAATCCACCAGTTGCATACATATTAACTTCATATACGTTATCAATGCCTAATCCTCTTGCATGCCCTTGATAGGCTAAAGATGAATCTACGTATCTATCACATATTACTAATTTTCCTTCTTTTATAGCAGGTTTCACAACTTCTTCTAAATGTTGTCTCCTACTTGCGGCATAAAGTAAAGCTTCTGTCATATAATCCATATTTGTATTTTCAACATTTAAGATTACTTCTCTTATTTCTTCAGCTATTTTGCTTCCTCCAGGTTCTCTTGTTGAAAGGGTTTGATAACCTCTTTTGTTTAGTTCATCTATTAATTTAATTATTACACTTGTTTTTCCAGAACCTTCTCCACCTTCAATTGTTATAAACTTAATATTCATATTTATCACCTTTATTTATTATCTCATATTTTACTAAAAAAATAAAGAGTTTTTTTATTTGATTTTATAGCATATCTAATCAATATAAATATCTTCTATATAGTTAATTTTTTTGTATTTCCTTTTAATATATTAATTTATTTCAATGTTTCTATTAAGACAGTTAATTATTTTCTTGTTTATTATTTATTTCATAAACTCTTAAATCATCTATAAAGAATAAAAAAGTGCGATTTTTAATCACACTTTTATGTTTTTTCTCAATAATACACTTTATATAGGTATAAACCTGATGCTGGAGCAGTTTTTGGAGCAAATTGCCTGTTTTTTTTAGCTAGAATCGATTTTAATTCTTCTTTTGATAATTTACCAATACCAACCATAAAAATCATTGCAACTAATATTCTAACCATGTTATGCAAGAATCCGTTTCCAATAAATTTAATTTTCAGTATATCTGGCCTATCATCTTTTGTAACTACTTCGAAATCTATACTATAAATAGTTCTTATTGTATTTTCTAACTCATGATTTTTAGTAAAAGATTTAAAATCATGTTCACCAATAAAAATCTTACTTGCCTCTTCCATTTTTTTGATATCAAAATTTTTATAAAGTGGATAATGCAAATAATTCTTTCTTAGAGGGTCATATTCATCTAAGGCTATCAAATAATGATATTCTTTTTTCTTAGCAGAAAACCTTGCATGAAAATCATTAGATACTATTTCTACTTCTTTTATATAAATATCTTCTGGTAAAAGAGAATTAATAGCACGTTTCATATTGCTTTCTTTCATTTCAATATTTGTATCAAAATGAAACACTTGCCCAATAGCATGAACCTTAGCATCAGTTCTACCGGAAGCATAAATTGTAACATCTTCTTTACAAATGACTTTTAAGGCTTTACATATTTCATCTTCAATTGTTCTTTGATTAGCCACAGCTTTATTATTCTCTTGGGATTGAAATCCATGAAATAATGTGCCATCATAGCTTACAATACATTTATATCTCATATTATTCTCTCTTATATTTATATATTATTTTTTTCTATATTATTTTTTTCTTTATATTTTTAATATTATTTATGTTTTTATATTATTTTATTAACTATCGTTATGATAAACAAACAAAGTAACGTGATTAGCGAAACATAGTCACTAAGTTTAAATTTTAACACATTGATTGATGTTCTAGGTCTATCAGGATCATATCCTCTTGCTTCCATTGCATACGATAAATCTTCTGCTTTTTGGAAAGATATAATAAACATTGGAACAATTAATGATACAATTTGCATAACTTTTTCTTTTAACTTAGCTTCTTTAAAATCCACACCACGAGAAGCTTGAGCTTTTAAAATTTTATTTGCTTCATTAATCAATGTAGGGATATTTCTTAAAGCAATTGATATCATCATTGATAAAATAGATACGTTCAGTTTAAATATCTTTAATGGTGATAATATTGCCTCTAATCCGTTATTTAGTTCTGTAGGTTTAGTACAAAAAGTAAGAATAGAAGATACAAACAATAGTAAACATATTCTAACTAATATAAACGCCCCTGACATCAAACTATCATCATATACTGTTATTTTATAAGTAACTATCTCAATAATGTTAAATTTTGAAGTATTTAATGAATTATATGTATATGTTTGAAGATAAAACGATATCACGCAAACAAACAAAAATTGAAGGAATCTTCCTTTCTTTAATTTTTTACCTAAAAGGAAATAAAGAATTAATAATACTATAGTAATTATTAAATTATAAATATCCAGTGTAAAATTGAAAGTATATAATAAGTTTCCTGTTTTCCTAAACAATACCTGACAAACAAAGGCAAACACTAACAAAAATGTCATCATCTTCATACTAGATAAAAATCTAAAAAAAGATATTTTTGTTGTGAAAATTAGAATAACAATCGCGCCTAGTACTCCTAATAAAACATATAAACTATCTATTAGAAATACTCCAACCATAAATAATAACACCGCAATAATTTTAACTCTAGGGTCCATTTTATGAATCCATGAATTAGAGTTGAAATATTGTCCAAACACAACTTTATTATTCATACTTTAACACCTTTAGAAGTTCAGAATATGCCCCTTCTAAATTATCCTGATATATATTTATTGGAAGATCAATATTATATTCTTCTAAATACTTTTGTTTTATTTTCTTTAAGATAGCAATAACATCCGGGATATCTAACGAATGTTTTAAAACAAATTCCTCATCTTTAAATAATGAATATTTATCCCCGTCATATACTATTTTATCCTCGTCCACAACTATTACTCTTGATGAAACTTCCCATAACACATTCATATCATGGGTTACAATAATTACTGTTTTTTCCTTGTTAATTTGTTTTAAAAGCTTAACTAAATCATTTTTTGTTTGAGGATCTAAACCTACAGTAGGTTCATCAAGAATTAAAACATTTGGATTACTAGCTAATATACCACTTATAGCCACTTTTCTTTTTTCACCGCCAGATAATCTAAACGGACTCTTATCATAAAACTTTTCATCTAAACCTACGCTATTAAGGGCATCTTTTGCTCTCTTTTCAAAATCATCTAGTCCAAAGTTTTTAGGGCCAAACTCTACGTCTTTTAAGACCGTTTCCTCAAATAGCTGATATTCAGGAAATTGAAATACTAAACCAACATTTTTCCTAACTTCTTTAAGATTTTCTTGTTTAGTGTTTGTTAGTTCATTACCAAAAATTGTGACTTTTCCCTTTGTTGGGGGGAGCAAAGCATTCATTAATTGGATTAATGTACTTTTTCCACTTCCCGTATGTCCAACTATACTAATGAATTCTCCTGTTTCTTTAATATTCAAACTTACATTATCAAGGACATATTCATTTAGGTCAACATTTTTATATTTCTTTTTCCTAAATATTTTTTTAAAAGCACTTATTTTTTTAGGATTATATGTAAAACTTACTTTTGAAATGTTAATTCCCATAATACTTTCTTTAACCTTTGTATATTTTTATCATCTGAACTGTCAAGCATATTATATAATTTAATTGCCTCTGGAATATCTAAATTTGCTTTTTTTAGGATTTCTTTTTCTTTAAACACATCTTCTGGTTTTCCGTCAAGAACTATTTTACCATCGTCTAATATGATAACTCTATTTGCATAGATTGCTTCATTTAAATTATGAGTAATTGAAACAATTGTTTTCTTCCCAATTAACGATCTTATTGTTTCAAAAACTTCATTTACACCTTTTGGATCTAACATAGATGTAGCCTCATCAAAAATTATTATGTTTGGTTTAAAAGCCAGTACGCTAGCAATAGCCACTCTTTGTTTTTGACCTCCACTTAAGTCCTCAGGATTACGTTCTAAAAATTTTTCCATTCCTACTAGTTTAGCATAATCATTAATTGTTTTTTCCATTTCAGAAACTTCAATACATCTATTTTCTAAACCAAAAGCAATATCATCTTTAACTGTTACTCCAATAAATTGGTTGTCTGGATTTTGAAAAACTATGCCAACATCTTCTCTTATCTTATTAATATTTTCCTCATTTAATAATAATCCGTTAATTTTAATTTCCCCACTATCAGCAGCTAGCAAGCCTAATGATAATCTCGCAAGGGTGCTTTTTCCACAACCGTTGTGACCAAGCAAACATACATATTCTCCTTCTTCAATTGAAAAAGATAAATCTCTTAATAATTCATTATCTTTAGAATATTTAAAATTAACATTGTTAAATTCTATTGCTTTCATATTGTATCCTTCATATATAAATTTTGATATATCACATGTTATTTACTATAATATTTTATCACATTACCTTCTATTTATCAACTAATTTAAAAAGTGCCATTAGACAAATTCTAATGACACTATTTTTGTTTTGTTAATATTTAAATATTAAATTCAATCAATTAGAACATCGTAAGAATAGTAACTACGTTTACTAAAGATACAGCGAATGAATCAATTGTATTAATATCTAAACTATCAGCAATTGGAGTTCCTCCAACTAACTTATTGAATACATCTTCAACTACACTATCAAGCATAATAGATTCACGGCAAGAGTCTAAGAATGTACCTACTAAGTAAGCATTTAATACACCTTTCTTAGTGAATACTTTTCCATCTACTGTAGTATTTATAACTGTCTTATCTAATAAGTTAAGTTCTTCAGGATTTACTCTTCTTAAGTTTTTAACTGCTAACATTAGGGCATCTATTTCTCCATCTTCTTTATTCCAAGCTTCAACTTTGTCTTCATGAACATTTCCAGTATAAACTGAAGCCACAGTAGTGCTCATATCAAATGTTTCATCAACAGCTTTCTTAACAAACTCTTCAACCTTAGCAATGTTAAGCTTTCTAGATTTAGCAATTTCTTTCATTAAATTACCAAATGATTCGATATGGAAATCTTCATCCTTAACATCTAGAGCACCTAAATTTTCAAATGATTCTTCGTTATTAACAAGCTCTACAATTGTAGCAATAACAACAATTTCCTCATCCCATTCTTCCTTAGTTAAAGTTTCTTTATATAATGGATCTCCTGGTTGGTATTCCCAAGTTCTAACATTTTCTAATGCTTTATCTACGAACATTGGAATAACGCCGCACAATACTTTAGAATCATTAACTGCTAATAATGGTTTAGTTAATTGATCTTTATCAGTAATTGCACTATTAGATGCTAAACTATTTTCATCAGTGAATTGTTCAATGTGTACCATTAATCTGAAGATTTTCTTGAATTCTCCCACTTCAACAATTTCACCATTAGAAACTGTATCTCTCCATTTCATTCTAGATCCATCTTCATTTTCAAGCTTAATAGCATCCATCATTTCATCATCTAATGATTGAGCTAATACTTTACTTAACATTGTTTCAATTGAGTTATCAATAATATCAGATTGTAATAACGCATTAGCAACATTATCAGCTCTATCAGTCTTAGCTTTTTCTGATGTGCTAGTATCTTCGCCATAACCATTATTTATATAGTTAAGAATAGAATCAAAACTTATACTTTCATAACTAATTCCTAAGTTATTTAAATCTCTAATTGCTTTAAGAATATTAGCTAAATCATTAGATATTTCTTCAAGTTTTTGCTCTTCAGTTCCACTATTAGATTTTAGCTTAATATAGTTACCAAGTGAAACACTTGTTGACATATCAGTTAAAACTGGTAGAACTTTCTTTGCGGCAGAGTATTTAATAATTGTTGATGAAAGAATTGTTTCAATTTGATCATCATCTTTACTAATAAACTTATCAAAGTTAAACTCACTTGAGTCCATATCATTAATATCTTGATCACCTAATACTTCTCTAACACTCTTAACGAATCTCTTAGCTTCATCAGCATCTTTGTTCATTCCAGGCTTGATAAATAATACTGGATCACTTCCTGTAGATAACTTATCAAGTTCACTATAGAATGTATCTACAATAATTATTGAACTAAATACAGTATTTAATTGACTATCAGAAATAGTCTTTAATACATTAATATCAAAGTTAGGATTGTCTAAATCAACATTACCATGTTCATCAGCTAAAATGATGTTGGCAGCTTTAATTAAATATTTAACCTCAGTATTTAAGTCAACTAAAGCTTCCTCACTTACAACAACACCATTGTTTCCATCTAAGTCCTCAATGTTCTTTTCAACTGTATCATATAATACTTTAGAATCTAATAAGATGTCAATTTCCTCATCTTCTAAACCTAAGACTATATTTGCACCAATTGTTGAAACATCAACATTGTCTTCAAAGATTACAGGTATAGCTTTAAAGATCTTACGAAGTTCACCAGCAGTCTTGTAACCATCAGGACCTTGGTCAAACCATTCAGGAGAATTAATAGTATATGAACATAATAATGATTTACCTTCTCCACTTTCAGCAATTATCACATCAACAGCTGTTAAAGCAATAATTCTACTAGCTAACACTAAACAAATTTCATCATCTTCATTATTAATATTATTATTTAATACTTTAATCTTATTTAATAATTCATTAGCATCAATATTATTTAAATCAATTGAACTATCTTTATAAATTGTTTGAATAGCAACTAATAAGTTTCTTAATTCACCTGTTTGTGTTATTGTACCACTTTCGATTACATCTTTCCAAACAACATTTGATTCAATATATAATGTTCCACCATTTGATTTAGATTCTTTTTCAAGCATATCAACAATAGTATCACTTATAATAACACTTGATAATACTTCTCCAAGTTCATCATTTTCACCATTAGGATCATTATTTAGATCAAGAACATTATCAATCAAATCATTAGCATTTGAAGTGATATTTTCTATATCAACATTACCTTCGCCATCAACTAATACTTTATCACAAGCTGCAATTAGACTCTTAATTTCAACTCGCCATTCATCTATTGTATAACCAATAGTTCCTGTTGTGATAATTGTTGGGTTAGGTCCTGCTCCTTGTTCTTCAATTTGTTTTGCAATTGTGCAAACAATAATATCACTCTTAAGAATCTTAGTTAATTCACCCTCAACTAAGGAACCTCCAACATATGTATCATCACTTAAATCAACAATAATTTGTAATAATTCGTTAACATCAGTGTTAAGTTTATCTAGATTAACTGTCTTTTGTCCCGCAACTTCTTCAATAAATAAAATATTTATAGAATCAACAATTGCTTTAACTTCTTCGATCCATTTATCTTTTTGCCATGAATCGATTCCTTCAGGCATTACTATTACAGTTCCCTCTTCATTAGCTAAGTTCTTAACTTGAGTAGTTAATGTTAAGTATAAAATCTTACTTTCTAATACTTTTTCAACTTCATCATGAGATAATTCCGCAATAGTTAACATTAAGTTATCTTTGTCACCTTTAATCTTATCTAAATTTACAACTTTTTTATCCCCGTCATATTCCACAACAATATATTCACAAGCACAAATGATACTCTTCAATTCAGATTTCCATTCAGCTTTAGACCAGTTGTCGATATCAGCAGGAATGATGATAACACTATCAGATGAAGGATCTGTATCACCTAAATCTTTAACTTTAGTTTTGATTGTATCATAAATAACTTCACTTTGAAGGACTTTTTCTATCTTATAGTCATCATCACCAATTTCAATGATAAGTAATAACATATCATTTTCATCGCCGCTTAATAATTTAGAAGCGTTTGAATTGCCTTCACTATCGATTAGTAAAGCTTTTGCGGAAATAATAATATTTTTAACTTCCACTTTCCATTCTTCAAATGTATATTGTTTTACTTTTTCAGATACAACAATCACACCATTTTCTTCTGACATGTCGATAAGCATATTTGAAATAACCTCAACAATAATTCTACTGCCTATAACATCATCAATTTCTTCATCTTCAAGTTCAGTTATTAAGTCTAAAATGTCTTCAGTTTCTTCACTTAATAGCTTATCTGTAAGTTTTACAGTATTGCCATCACTATCTACAGTAGTAAGTAATCCTTTAGCACTCTTAATTAAGGCATTGATTTCTGTAGCCCATTGATTTCTATCATATGCTTTTACAGCATCTGAAATTTGAATAATTGAATTCTCTTCATTAGATAAATCAATTAATATTTGACTGATAGTATCAACAATGACCTTACTATTTAGTATTTCATCGATATCTTCATCTTTAATATCTAATACTATATCAAGAATATCCTCAGTACTTCCACTAGATAATTTATCAATGATAAATTCTTTTTCACCTTCTTGATTTTCTCTAACAAGAAGCAGTTTTGCTGAAGAAATAATCTTCTTTAATTCTTCTCTCCATAAGATAGTATCATATGCTTTTATATCATCTTTTAATGTAATTAATGGATTTTCTCCTTCACTCATTTCAATGATAACTTTAGCAATTGTATCTACTAAAATATCACTAGCAACTAATACTTCAACATCTTCATTGCTAATATCAATAATTATTTCTAATTTCTTGTTATTATCGTTTCCGATTAAATCATTGTATACAGAGTTTCCATTTTCATCAAATAAAACAACTTTTGCAGCTTTAATGATTCTTTCTAATTCTGCTTTCCATTTTAATGTTAAAGCATCTGTCCAAGGCTCTCCACGATAGTTATCTGAGATTGCAAATAATGAATTTTCTTCATCAGCCATGCCAATTAATAAATTAGCAATTGTATCTACTAAAATATCACTAGCAACTAATACTTCAACATCTTCATCTTTAAGGTTAGCAATTATTTCGATTTTCTTGTTATTATCGCTTCCGATTAAATCATTGTATACAGAGTTTCCATTTTCATCAAATAAAACAACTTTTGCAGCTTTAATGATTCTTTCTAATTCTGCTTTCCATTTTAATGTTAAAGCATCTGTCCAAGGTTCTCCACGATAATTATCTGAAATTGCAAATAATGCGTTTTCTTCATCAGCCATGCCAATTAATAAATTAGCAATTGTATCTACTAGGATTTCACTAGATAATACATCTGGTAACTTTTCATCAGTAATATCAGCTATTAAATTAATATATGTTTCTTCACTGCCATTTAGATCAATTAATTTACCATCTTTATCAAGTAAAACAACTTTAGCTCCCCTAATTACGTTCTTAAGTTCGCTTCTCCATTCATCATCTGTCTTATCTTTATCTTTTAAGAAAATAACAAATGTTCTATCATCTGTTGGTTCGCTAAATTCAATAACGAACTTAACGATTGTATCTAATACTATATTACTTGCAAGAACATCATCAACTTTTTCATCAGAAATTCCAAAGAATAATCCTATTATGTCTTCTGTAGTTCCCTCTGTAAGTTTACTTAGAATTACATTTCCTTCTTCATCAATTAAAATATCTGTAATAGCTTTAAGAATAACTCTTAATTCGCCAGGTTTTGTTTCTGTATCTTTCCAAATAATATCATCATTTATTACTATTAAACCTTTAGTATCTTCTGGCATATAACCATCAATATTCTTAATATGATAGATTAAAGTGTCAGAAATAATCGTACTTTGTAATAATTCTCCAACTTCATCATCATTTCCTTTGAAGTTATTTGATAAATTACTAATATTTTTAATAATTTGTGTAATTAATAAATCAGTATCTTCAAAGCCTTCTACACCATTAATTAGCTTAATAGCATTCATTAATATTATACGAAGTTCTCCAGTTCTAATGATTTCTCCATTAACAACTTCATCATACCAAAGTTCACTATCTTTATCTAAATTAACTATAACTTTTTGATATAATGCTCCACCTTCTTGTGACATTGATACTAAGTTATAAGCTAAGTTCTTAACGATAAATTTAGATTTTAACACTTCATTAATATCTTCTTCAGTTAGTTTTAAGATTTCTAATAATAAGTTACCTTCTCCTTCGCCACCTTCAGCGTTTTTCATAACTTTAACTACAATCTTAAGAGTATTAAAGATACTATCTATTTCTTCTTTTGTCCAAGCTCCTTCTAACGGAGTAATAACGATACCTAATTCTTTTAAAGCATCCAATCCAGATACTAATTCCACTAAACTATTCATATTATTTTGTAATAGAATAGACGTATCAATATTATGTTTAATTGTTTCACATATATCATCTAATTCATCATCAGTTAATGAATAGAAATCTTTAGTGATTTTATTACCATATTTTAATACAACATTAACAACATTAAATAATTTCTTAAGTTCATCAGCACCATTTTGTTTCCAATCCACACAATCTAAATTAAGTGTAAGTTCAGGCATAAATGAACCAATAGCATAGCCAGCAACAGCATTAATATTATCAACAATTAAACTAGATTTAACTAAGTTATCAGCAACTTCATCTTTAACCTCATTAAAGATGTTGTATAGTTTTGTATAGTCTAATTCACCATCAGTTTTGATTGAGTTTTCCATATCCCAAAGAACTCCTGTACTCGCAACAACTTTTGCGGCATAAACTAATGATGTTAAATCCTCAGATTTAATTTCAGGTTTTTTGATTAAACCTCTAAATTGCATTGGTACAATATTATTAATAATAACATATGCATTATCAATGTTTTCTGAAACAAGTTTAAAATTCAATACATCAACAAATAGTTTATCAATCTTTTCATATGTAATTTTATCTAAATCAAAACTTCCTTCAACATTAGGTCCATTTTCAATTAATTTTTGAATTTCTGAGAACGAACTAATTCCTAATCCTTTGAAGGATTCATATAAATTAGCAATATTTCTAATTTCATCTGTAAGTTTTATATTCTTTAACGATAATTCAAATAAACTATCAGATGCGTCAATTGTTGTGGCAACCCCTTCAATAACCCAACAATTTTCTTCATTAACTGTTAAGTTTAATGTTTGTAAATCTTTTCCTTCAATTGCTGCCACATTAGATTTTACCCCATTTAAAACATAGAAATTATCATCACTTATTTCTACTTTTGGATAAAGAATCATAAACTTTTTAAATGTTTCTTCATTTTGGATATAGTCTTCTAATGGTACAAAAGCAATATCTTGAAGTTTATCAATTAATTCAATGTCAGCTATTGAATTAAATACTTTGTTTACAACAGCAGAATCAACACTTAACAGTGCATCAATGTATGATGATGGTGTGCTTGTTGATTCCATCAATTCACTAATCTTCACTCCACTCGCTTCAACAAGTTCAAATAAAGAACTTGATAAGTTTCCAACTTGAGCAATTGTGTCTGACAAGCTAATTTCTTGATTATTTAGTTCTTCTAATAAATCAACAATACTAGCATATTCAGTTACTAACTCATCATTATTTTTTACAATATATAATGCAGATTCTACACCTATAGGTAAAACTATATTAACAACCTTTAATTCTTTTAATTCATCAAAGACAGCAGTTACATGTGCACTAGATAGGTTGTCTAGTACCTCCATGCCTACACCTTCGCCAGAAACTAGAGGTTGAATAACATCATCTTTTAAAACCATTGCGGCATCAGCTACTGTATCAATTTCAGCTCTAATTGCTACTTTTTCATCATTAACAACAAAGCTAAATACATTATCAAATAATGCACAGTCAAGTTCTGTTCCTGATACTTTCACTTGGAATAAATATCCGCAAACAGTGTTACGATAAATTGATGTCCATGGTTTCAATCTATTAATGCTAAAATTAGTTATATTATCACCTGATAGTTCAATAACTTCAGTTCCAAAACTTAATTTAACCTCTCCACTTTCAGTTGTTTCACTTAGTAAATCAGCCGCATTATCTGCTATACTCATTACACCAGACAATGGTGTGCATAAAATAAGGAAGATAGCTAATCCATTAACTAAACCAATAAGTCCCCCTATTAAACGATTACCTTTAGTTTTCTTTTTCTTATTAAACTTATCTCTTTTCTTAGGTTTAATAAATTTATAAATTATACCAAAAATAATTCTAAATAATGTCCAGTTTAATATTAAAACAAGCATAATTAAAACAATTCTAAATATCATTTCAACCATACCATATAATAAACCATATAACATAGTTTCTTGGATTACAACATCTCCAGTATATGTACTAAATCCTCCTGTTTCAAGTGGCTTAATAAATCCTAAAGCATATTGTGTAGCAAATTCTAAACCCTCAGCTAAAGTTTTTATTTCTACTCCCTCATAATTAAAAGTATAGTACTTACCAAAGTTGAAATCCATAAGTTTTGAAGTGATTAAAGGGAATAATGTCCAACATCCTAAAATCACCACAATAGACACAACAAAGCGATACGTTGCTTTGTGAGATCCTCTACAAAATCCAATTAAAAAACTTATTCCTAGTGCTATTAATGCTAAAATATTTAACCCTAGGGTTATAAGTTCTGGTGTAACTTTTTCCATAAATCCATCTCCTTACTATTTATGTTTATTAAAATGATCATTATTATTCATGTTTTTTTAATATTTTTATTGATAATATATACACTATATTATTATATCATTATTTATAAAAAAAGTAAACGTTAAAACTAATAAATTAGAATTAACTTAGTCCTTAAAAATAAAAAATAGCCGGTTTCCCGGACTATCCCTTATCTATTACCTGTTACAATTATTATATTGGTAATTTTGTTGATT
This sequence comes from Bacilli bacterium, assembly GCA_045577945.1. GTDB lineage: Bacteria > Bacillota_I > Bacilli_A > ML615J-28 > CAG-698 > CAG-698. Next base: position 20,628 of record JAZNJG010000050.1, read on the forward strand.
AATATTTTCATTGCAACATCCACAGTTCACTTCACAATATACGTTTTTTTCACAACAAATAGGTCTTACGTAACATTTATTTCTTTTGATATAATGATTCACATATTGTGTTTCAACTTCATTAATATAAGGTTGATCAATATAAAAATATCTATTCACAACGTTTGTAGTACGATTTACAATTGGGGGATTAACTGTTACTGGACCATTTTGAAAATTGTTAAAGAAATTATTTCCGTTCATCTTTTCACCTCCTATTTTATTATATTCGTAGTTTCTTTTGACTTCTGTGCATTAGTCATTTATTTATTGGTTTTTTTGTAAACTACTACTTTACACAATTAATTTTTTACTTTACTTTTTCATTTATTTATTATATACTTAATACATATTAATTATATAATTATTATATTAAGAGGAGGAATGACAATGTATATACCTTATGTTATTGAAAAAACTTCTGGTGGAGAAAGAACTTTTGATATTTACTCTCGTTTATTAAGCGATCGTATCGTCTTATTAAGTGGAGAAATTAATGATGCTGTTGCTTCATCTGTTGTTGCCCAACTATTATTCTTAGCAGCTGAAGATCCTGATAAAGATATTTCTCTATATATTAATTCTCCTGGTGGATCAGTTACTGCTGGTATGGCAATTTATGATACTATGAACTATATCAAACCAAAAGTATCAACAATTTGTGTTGGCTTTGCGGCTAGTATGGGAGCATTCTTATTAGCAGCTGGTGAAAAAGGAATGAGATATAGTTTACCAAATAGTGAAATTATGATTCATCAAGTTCTTGGTGGTGTTAAAGGACAAGCTACAGAAATCGAAATCGTAGCTAAAAATATTCTAAAAGTTAAAGCAAGAATGAATAAAATACTTGCTGAAAAAACTGGAAAAACTATTGAACAAATTACTAATGATACTGAAAGAGATAACTATATGTTTGCTGAAGAAGCATTGGAATATGGTTTGATCGACAAAATTATTGGTAAATAAAGATACTAATTATTAAGCTGAGGTCTCTCAGCTTTTTATTTATTACAATATAAAAAGGAGTCTTATGACTCCTCTTTTTAATATTAATCTTTATTTATCCTATTGAAACAAATTATTTACAAAATCATAGAATTTTTCTTGATACTCATTATATAAACTGTTAACAGTTTCATAATCTGTCGCTGCTTCAATTTTAGGTATATACTCATCAATAAGATTTCTTACTTTCACATACTCATCTGTTAAATCAGGATACCATGTACAGAACTCTTCATATGTTGTCTCGATATTATTCTTTATCTCTTGTTTGTATCCAGATAGATATTTTTCAGAATTATAATAAGCATTCGTCACTTCCGTTTCGAATTCGTTATAAATAACCATAAAGTCTTTAGAAGCATTAACTTCTAATAATTTATCAAAATATTTATAAAATACTTCTTGAATATTTTCTACATTTTCTATATCAACATATAGTTCATATCTATTAGCCATGTATGAAAGATATTTTTCTTTAATAGCTCCTTTATTTAAATTTTTATAATGATTTTCCTCAATTTCATTTATAAATTCTATATCATATAGCCATATAGCTTCAATGCTATCCACATTTTCATTTTTTGCATCACTTATTTGTTTAATCCATCTTTCTTTTATTTCTAATGAACCTTCGCAATCTTTATGTTCTTCATAATATGCATTAATTTTATTAATTACATTAGTTTTCTCATTTTCATAATATTCTTCTTTTAAATAGATTAATCCGCGTGTAGACTCTATGCATGAACGATTTTCCACAATTACCTCCTTAAGTGAGGAACAAACAGAATTTAACGAGAACTTTAATCCTTCTATTCTTTTAGAAACTCTTTCATCAAGCGTTTTGTATTGACCAAAATATTCTTCAAAATCTTTAATAAATTCTTCAGCATATTTTGCATAATCTTTATTTAATTCTTCAATTAATTCATTGTACTTAACTGTAAATTCATTATATATTTTTGTGATTTCTTCTTCTTTTTGTTCTTTTGCTATTTTATAAATATATTCTTTTGTAAATGTAACAACCGGTTCAAAATCCCTATAATCATGAATATCAGAGAAAATTTGATTAATTATATTTGTATGTAAATCTAAATAATCATATACAAAATCAACTTTTATAGGTATCGTGATATCAACCTCTTCAATAATATCATTACCATCAAATGTTACATTTAATTTTGATTCCCCTTTGTTAAGACCTAACAATTGATAATCTTTATAATAAACTTTCCCCGGTTCAAACGTTATGTTCTTCACTTTAAGATTATAACTTTTTATTAGTTCTTCAACATTTATTACTTGTCCTACATTAATATAAATATTTGTTCCATCAAAATAATCAAGTTCATCAACTGTTACTTTTATTGTAATCTTTGTGTTTATTCCCTCTACAATAACATTAGTTGTTCCCGCCTTCATCGCTTGGAAAATACCTCCGTTTATTAGCAAAACTTCTGGATCTTCTGAAGTCCAAGTGGATTTTCTTTCATTATAAATACTTAATCTAGTATCAAGGTCATATCCAAATTTTTCCAATACGCTATCTCTGCCATATCCTGTACCTTTAAACATTTCTAATTCATGTGTTGCAATGATTTCTTCCAAATTATTATTTTCCCCGCAAGCAAACAAAGATGTAGATAATAACAATACAATAATCAATAAAACTTTTTTCATGATAATCCCCCTTTATTTCGATTTTTTAATATCTATATAATTTAGTAATATTTTCTATTTAATAAGTGATGATAATTTAGATATAGGATTAGTTATTGGATTAAATGTTCCTTGTAATCTTAAATCTTCAATTAACATATCTCTCATTGTAATCATTGTGTTAATAGCATTATCTTTTTGAGGAAATGAGCCTTTATAATATACATAATCAATTACAGCTACTTTATATGTTTTACTATCGTCTAAAGAAGATATATTTAAACCACCACTAAAGTAACCTTCTGTTGTATTTAAGTTTTTAAGTTCCATTCCTGATAATTCAACCAATATAACATAGTTATCAAAAGGATTAATCAAATACATATTTTCAATAGTTATATTTTCTCCTTTTCTAACATCTCCTGTTGATCTGATTCCTCCTGTATTACAAATAGAAATATCTGCTCCAGTTCCTTTGCATAAAACATCACCAGCCCACGCATAATAGTCACTTGCTGATCTTACGGTTTCACCTGCTATCGCATATATTTCATTTAATACATTTTCATATTTTTTTAAGTTATCATCTATTATTTTTTCGACACTTTCATCATAATTTGTATATGCTGAATATGTATAAATTATATTGGTTTTTTCTTTAATTACATTTTTAGTATCCTTATTTATTGTTAGTACTATTTCACCAATTCCTGCTCCATTACAACCTGCTTGGACTAATGGCAATTCGACACCATTATTTCTTCTTATTTGTCCTGTTTGTCTTGAGTGAGTATGTCCATTTATTACTGCATCAATTAAATATTCGCCTTGATAAGTAAGATTAGCTAATGAAGAGTTTACTGAGTATGCTTCAATATCACTTGAATTTCCTCCATGAACAGATACTACAATCACATCTACTCCTTGTTCTTTTAGACTAATTGCTTCCTCCCCAACAACTTTTGAAACATTTGTTTCAAAATAATAATCTTTTGCTACACTATAGTTAATTGAATCATAAACATCACCAATGTAACCAATAATTCCAACCTTAATTCCTTCCCTCTCAACAATAGTACTTTTAACAATATTATCATCTAAAACTAATGATCCATCTTTAGTCTTTATATTACTATTTAATAATGGGAAATTAGCTTCTCCATTATCTTTTTCTCCATCAAAATATTTTAATACTTCCTCAAATCCCCAGTCAAACTCATGATTTCCAACTCCCATACAATCAAACGACATCGCATTCATTGCCTCTAATACACTTAATCCTTTTGTCATATTAGAAATAGCTGTACCTTGGAACATATCACCATTTCCCACTAAAATAACGTCATCAGACGGATCACTTTCTCTTATTTGATTTATTAAATAAGCTATATTCGAGATTCCATTACTGCCATTTTCATCTTGTACAATATACCCATGCAAATCATTTATTGATAAAATGTGTAAGTCAAAGCCATCACCAGAATCACTAACATCCTCAAAAGAGCTAAATCCTGTTTCAAATATCTCTATTTCTATTCCTAGTTTTCCTTCTTCAGCATTATCATATACCCCTACAATATAACCAACACACTTTATAACATTACCCATTCTAAATCCATCATCAGAACTAGAACTAAACATTGTAAAATCTTTATTAGTATCTGTTGTAAAAACATAAGATAGTTCATCTTTGCTTACCATTCCTCTTGTTTCACCAACCCATGTTGCTTTACCAATAAATGATATTTTATTTCCAATAGCATATTCACTTTCTTTTAATTTCTTTATATCATCATTATTTAAAGTAACAGCATTCACTTTATATTTATTTTCTCCTTTGGCTAAAACCGAAAGACTAGGGTCTTCAATAATAAAACTTTTATTCACAACTTTCGATTTTCCTGATACTTTAACAGTATCTCCTTTAGCTATTTCAACATTTTTTTCATTCTTTATATTTAAAATACCTGTTCCATCTGATATAAATATATATCTTTGATTATAATCAACAATTGTTCCTTCAATTGAAATATTTTTAGCAGATGGTGATGTATATAAATCTTTAATAACGGTTACTTTCCCACAAGCCACATACATAGTTAAAACTAATGCTAATGTAATTAAAGCTAACATCTTATTAATAAATTTAATTTTATTTTGTTTAAATATTTTCATAACAAATCTCCATTTCACATGTTTAATTTGCTTTATTTTAGCATATTTTTTATATTAAATCAATTTTACATCATTAACTTTATTTAATAATAACAAATAACATTACACTAAAATATAATAATAATTTTTAATTTTTACATTTTT
>JAZNJG010000051.1:0-2513 GCA_045577945.1 Bacilli bacterium
ACTACAATCTACAAAGATGGCACTCTTATTGAAGATGATGCTTCCTGTGAAGTTGCTGGTGTGTATAAGTATAAACTTGCTATAAAATCAGAAAATGAATGGTTTGTTTGCGAAGAAAATAATACAAAAGAATTTGATGTAAAAGTGTGTACATGGAATATGAGTGTAACAAGCACAACAAAAAATGATAGTGGAGAATTTGTTTTAAATGATACTTCTACTTCACAATGTTTAGTATCAGCAACAAATGAAGCAATTAGTAATATTACAGTCTCTTTTTATGATGGTGATACAGTGTTGACGGATGGTACTATTTTTGTTAATGCACAATCTACTACCCAAAGAAAAGAAATAATTGCAAAAGTGGGAACTATTGAAGTTGGTACTGTGGTTGTAATTATTCCTGGCCTTGAAGCTGGTTCTATATCGAATCCAATTACATCTTGGGATGATTTAGTAACAGCGATGCAAAACGAAGGTGGTAATATTTATATTCAAGGTTCTTTGACTGCTGATTCTACTTTAAATATTGAAAAAGATAGAGCAATTATCGCAAATGGTGCAGTAACAATAACAAGAGCTCAGAATTTTGATGGAACTTTAATTAATGTAAATAATAACTTTGTTTTAAAAGGTGAAAATGCTAATTCTTTAATTAATATTGATGGAAATGAAGTTGATGCTGAAAAAACAATAATTTCAACGAATTACAATGTTTCTTTAGAATATGTAACCATGACAAATTGTAATAGTGCTTCATATAATGGAATAATTTATGTTTCTAATAGTGAAATACTTAGTCTGAAAAATTGTTCTTTCCTAGGAAATTCTACAAATAATACGGTATATATTTCTGGTGAAAATATTGTGGCAACAATAGAAAATTGTTCTTTCTCTGATTCATGTGTAGATTTATCTATCATAAATGCAAATAGTGTTAGTATAAATAACAGTTCTTTTGCCCAAGATAATATAAATAATTTATCAATCACAAAATGTCCTACTTTAGAATTAGGTGAAAATTTAAAAATTCCATTGATATATTATAACAATAGTGATGGATTTAATTCTGAATTAGACATTTTGTGTAAAGATACTTCTTTATCGGATGAAATGATTCCTATTTATTTAAGTCTTGTCAAATATGAAAATGATGAAGCTTCTTATGATTTAGATTTATTTGCAGATAATCAAAATATTCCAGATAGTGTTTTTGCAATTAATAATTCTAATTATGAGTTAAATACTTCTACAGGTGTTGTTGAGCCTGTTAGTAGTGGGGAAAGTGCATATTATGTAAGTTCTACAGGTGATGACAGTAATGATGGATTGTCCTTGAATTCCCCATTTAAAACATTAAGTTATGCGGTATCAACGGCTTCAAGTTCAGACATAAAAAAAATTTATGTAGTAGGAACTCTTAATGCATCTTCAGAGGGGTACTCAAATGGGACTGGAGTAGCCGAAAACAACTCTGTTTTTTATTTTAGTTCTGCTGTGGGAACTGCTAGTTCTCCTATTATAATAGAAGGGTATGGAAATGATGCAGCTTTATCAGCTTCTTATGACACAACAAATGCTGATGTGAGGGTTTTTGCGACGAACGCATCTTCTTATATAACAATGAAGAATTTAAGCATTATAGATGGAAATACTACTGGTAGTGGTTCCGCTATATATTATTATGGTGGAGAATTAATTTTAGAGGAATGTATTATAAAAGATAACTCAACAACAAAAAGTTCTAGTGTTTCTGGTGTATCACATGATATATATATGTATGGCAATAGTCATTTGGTAATGCTTGGAACAGAGTGTAATAATGGAATTTATTTGTATTCATCTTCGGCTACATTTGGAGATGATTGTCTTATTGGGCATGATGATAATACATTAAAAGCTGTTATTCATATGGATAATTCTTCCGTTACAATAAATGCATCAGTTATGTTGTTTGATTCTATTTATAGTGATGCGAATAATCCTATTGTAGTAGGAACAGCCTTAACTAGTCATAATAATATTACAGGTTCTCAAATTACTATCTCTTTGAGTGATTATGCTTCTACAAAACAGATAGTTTCAGTATCTCCTGATGGTGGGGCCGTATTAAGTACGGAGGTTCAAAAATTTATACTAGCTGATTCGGCATATACTTTAACATCAGAGGGGTATCTAAATTCTAACTAAAATAGAAGCTTAAATAGTGTGCATACAAACTCTTTATGTCGTTCCCGCACGTGATGCGGGAATCTGTGGATTTAGGGTTTAATACAAACCCTAAAAACGGCCGAGTCAAGGCCTTGAGCTAAGCGTGCCTTGACCGGACGTATTGCTTCGCTTCGCTCGCAATTGACGTGGTGTAAAAAAAGATCCTCGGGGGCAAGCCCGAGGATGACAAATACTGTTGCTACGCACTTAATTGACTTTTGGTTATTTTAAATAATCTTCGCCAGTTCCGTAGTTGTTTACAATAAAGTCGATGTCTTTATCGCCACGGCCAGAAAGACAAA
>JAZNJG010000052.1:0-6300 GCA_045577945.1 Bacilli bacterium
TCAAGATGAAATTACGATTAATGTTAATGATTACGTAGTAATACTAAATAGTAATATTGAAAATGAAATGCAATTAGTTCTTAAAGATTATAATCATGAATTAAGTTTATTAGATATTAAAATTAAGAAAACAAAGCAAAAATTTATAAAACTTAGAACTAATGCAAAAGTACATTTTGAGAAGAAAGATAAAAATATAAAAGATAATACAGAAAAAATCGATTTGGAAAACAAAAAAGATTTAGAAAAAGCTATTATAAATATAAAAAAGAACACTAGAAAGAAACTTTCTAGTGCTAAGTTAAATTTCAAAAAATTAAGCAAACAATTAAATCTTAAAAAATACTAAATATTTAATATAAGTTTTTAAGAGCTAGTTTAATTAGTTCATTTATAGATAAAGATAAATTATCTTCAAGTGTTGGAATAATTTTCTTAAGTTCGCTTTGTTTGTAACCAAGGTTCTTAAGCGCTTCAATTGCTTGAGTAATTTTTGGATCTTGTGTTTTTGAAGTTGTAACTTCATCAAGATTTAATTTGCCATGTAAATCGAGAACGATTTGTTGGCTAGCTTTTGGGCCTACTCCTGGGAATCTTTGTAAATATTTAGAATCACCAGAGTTTATGGCATTAATTATATCGTTGCTATTTCCACTTGCAAGGATTGCTAAAGCTCCTTTAGGACCTAATCCTTTGACAGATATTAGTTTAAAGAAGAAATCTCTTTCTTTAGAAGTTTTAAATCCATAGAGATCAAAGATATCTTCTCTCACATGTAAATAGCAATATATTGTTATTTCTTCACCTAGTGTGAATGAAAATGGGCTAGGAGTATAGAATAGATAACCGATGTTATTGCATTCTAGTGTAATACTTTTAGCATCAATATTAGTGATTGTTCCTTTGAAATAATTATACATTTTATCACCCCAGATAATTATATCATAAAAAAAGGATAAAGTAAATAAACTACGAACTCAAGAATCATAAATTAAAGTGGTTTAAAATTAAATAAAACACAAAGGAAAAACTAATAAAAAGAGGTATGAAATAATGAGTGATAAAAAAGATTTTATCAAACAAGATAATAATAATAGTTTAGAAGAATATGATAAAAGTTTAAGACCACAGAGGTTAGGAGAGTACATTGGACAGGACAGTATAAAAGAAATGTTAAATGTGTATATTAAAACTGCTCTTAAAAGGGAAGAAACTTTAGATCATGTACTATTGTATGGTCCCCCTGGACTTGGAAAGACAACACTTGCTAGTATAATTGCTAATGAGATGGGGGCGCATTTTCATTCAATTACAGCTCCTAGCATTGATAGGGTTGGCGATTTAGCAGCAATTTTATCAAATCTTGAAGCTGGAGATGTTTTATTTATTGATGAAATACATCGCTTACCAAGAGTGATTGAAGAAGTTCTTTACTCAGCTATGGAAGATTATAAAATAAATATTGTGATTGGAAAAGATTCTACCGCAAATTCTATTGAAATCGACTTACCGCCTTTCACTCTTGTGGGGGCAACTACAAGATGCGGAAGTATTTCTAGTCCTTTAAGGGATAGATTTGGAATTGTACATCAATTAAACTATTATACAAATGAAGAATTACAAGATATTGTAAAAAGAACATCAAAAATATTTAATTTTGAAATAGATAATGATAGCTCATTAGAAGTAGCTAGGAGATCTCGTGGAACTCCACGTATAGCAAATAGATTATTTAGAAGAGTTAGAGATTTTGCTCAATTTTATAATGAAGATGATAATAAAATAGATATAGATATTACTAAACTTGCTTTAAAAAAATTGAATGTTGATGAGCAAGGATTAAATGAATTAGACTATAAGTATTTAAAAACAATAATTGAAAGATACAAAGGGGGCCCTGTAGGGCTAAATGCTATTGCTGCATCAATTGGAGAAGAAGTTCTAACAATTGAAGATGTATGTGAACCATACTTGTTACAAGAGGGTTATATAATAAGATCTAATAGAGGTCGTGTAGTTACAGATAAAGCTTATAAGCATTTAGGGTTAAAATAATGTTAGTAGAAGATTTTAATTATAATTTACCTGAGGAACTTATTGCTCAAGTACCTCTTAAAAATCGAAGTGAATCAAAACTGTTAGTTGTTGATAAAAAGACTGGAGAGTTAAGTCATCATCATTTTTATGAAATTGTAGATATGCTTAATGAAAATGATGTTCTTGTATTAAATGATACAAAAGTATTACCATCAAGGATTTATGGAGTTAAGCAAGAAACTAATGCTCACATTGAAATGCTTTTACTTAAAGACTTAGGTGAAAATCTATATGAAGTATTAGCTAAACCTGCTAGAAGATTAAAAGTAGGAACTATTGTCAATTTCGGTGATTTATTTAAGGCTGAAGTAATTGAAACATTTACTGAAGGAATTGTTCATGTAAGATTCATATATGAAGGAATATTTTTGGAATTACTTGAAAAACTAGGAGAAGTTCCTTTACCTCCATATATTCATGAAAAGCTAAAGGATCCAGATAGATATCAAACAGTATATGCTAAAAATATTGGTAGTTCAGCAGCTCCAACTGCAGGTTTACATTTTACTGATGAAATAATAAGAAAACTAAAAGAAAAAGGTGTAGAGATTTTATACGTAACGTTACATATTGGTTTGGGAACCTTTAGGCCAGTTAATGTAGATGTCGTTGAGAATCATCATATGCATAGTGAAAAGTATTCAATGAGTGCTGAAGTTGCCAAGAAACTAAATGAAGCAAAAGCAAAAGGAAAAAGAATAATTAGTGTAGGTACAACATCTACAAGAACTTTAGAGTCAATATATACGAAATATAACACATTTAAAGAAGTAAGTGAAGATACAAATATCTTTATTTATCCTGGCTATAATTTTAAAGTTGTAGATGGTTTAATCACAAATTTCCATTTACCAAAATCTACTTTAGTGATGCTTGTAAGTGCATTAAGTAGTCGTGAAATAATTCTTAATAGTTACAATGAAGCAATAAAACATAATTATAGATTCTTTTCATTTGGTGATGCTCAATTCATTAGATAATAATTATAATAAACAAATACATAAATATTAGACAAGTAGAATTTAGATAGGTAAATATATGGTTATTAAATATAAATTAATTAAAGAAGACAAAGAAACAAAGGCTCGTTTAGGAGAGATCACTACTCCTCATGGAACTTTTGAGACACCAGTGTTCATGGCTGTTGGCACACAAGCGACAGTAAAAACATTAGTAAAAGAAGAACTAGAAGAAATAGGTTCAAATATAATTTTAGGAAATACTTATCATTTATGGTGTCAACCAGGTAATGATATTGTTCGTGAAGCAGGTGGCTTACATAAATTTATGAATTGGGATCGTTCGATTTTAACTGATTCTGGAGGATTTCAAGTATTTAGTTTAGCTAAACTACGTGATATTACTGAAGAAGGAGTAACTTTTAAACACCATAAAAACGGATCAAAGTTGTTTTTATCACCAGAAATATCAATGAAAATACAAAATGATTTAGGTTCTGATATAATGATGTGTTTTGATGAATGTCCTCCATATCCCTCAACATATGATTATATGAAAAAATCATGTGAGCGAACAATTAGATGGGCAAAAAGATGTTATGATGCCCATGCCCGTAAACATGATCAAGGATTGTTTGGGATTGTTCAAGGAGGAGAATATTTAGATCTTCGTAAAATGTGTGTTGATGAATTGACTAAAATTGATTTTGATGGTTTTTCAATTGGAGGTTTAAGTGTTGGTGAACCAAAAGAAATTCAAAATAATGTCTTGGAATATACCGTTCCTTTATTACCAAAAGACAAACCAAGATATTTAATGGGTGTTGGTTCTCCAGGTGCAATTCTTGATGCGGTAGAAAGAGGTATTGATATGTTTGACTGTGTCTTACCAACAAGAATAGCAAGACATGGAACTGCAATGACTAGTAAAGGAAGAATATTGATTAAAAACAAAGAATTTGAAAGGGATTATACACCACTTGATCCTAAATGTGATTGCTACTGTTGTAAGAATTATACAAAAGCTTACTTACGTCATTTAGTAAAGGCTAATGAAATGCTTGCATCAAGATTATTAAGTATTCATAACATTAATTTCTTAGTTAAGTTGACTGAAGGAATTAGAAATGCTATAAAAGAAGACCGTTTCTTAGAGTTCAAGAAACAAGTTTACGAGGAGTATGGTTTAAATGAAAGTGACAAGGATTTCTAGAATCTTAATATTGCTATTGTGTATGCTTTCTATTTCTTGCTCTTTTAAAGATATGTTTAAAATAAAGACAATTTCTGTAAATGAAGTTACTTTATCCATTGATGAAAAAGTACTTCCTTATTTAGATTTAAAGGAGAATATTGAACTTCCAACTTATACATTAAGATTTAGCCAAGAAGTTAATATTGCTGAAACTAAAACAGGAAATTATGAAGTAGTCTTCTATAACAATGATGATTTTATCATTTCTAAAGAAATTGCTAATTTATTAAAAGAATATGAAGCAAAAGGTAAAGTTAGTACAAGAATAATTGGAAAGCAAAATGATGTAGAAACTTGGATGAATTATACCGATGAAGAAACTGGCGAAAAAGAAAAGTATTATATTAAAATAAAAGATAATACAATTTATAATGAAATAGCATACATTACACTTGATAATGGATTACAATTAACAATAATTTACGCTCGTTTTACAGATTTTCAAAATACTACTTATTATAGATGGCAAAAAACTGAGAATATTAGAATTATATTGCATTATCCATTAATGTTACATAAAGTGAAGGATGCTGAAAATATCGACCCAAATGATCCATATGATACCGAAAATAAATTTGTGATTTTGGCTATTCCTAATGGGGTTATATATCATTTTGATACATCAAATAGAAAAGTTCAATCTATGGTAACAAATGAAATGTATTTAGAAGAAGCCCAATACACATATTTATACACAAATTCATTTGAGGAAGATTACGAAAACTATGTTAAATATTATACTGAATATTATAGTGGAAAAATTATCGAAAATCCTAATTTAAATGATGAAAATGAGAATGAAGATGAAGATAATCCAACTGTTTCATATTTACAATATCAATATTTAGGTAATACATTTAATGTGAAATTTTCAAAAAAGAATTTTACAATATATTTAGTAAAGTAAGACTTAATATATAATACAATAAAGGAGAAAACAATGGCTAAAGTTAAGCTTTTATTTAAAGATCATTTATTAAATAAAGATATATGGAAAAGTAAACAAGATTTGTTTAAAGCTTATTATGGAGCTTTTTATGAGTTTATACTAAATGCAAAAGGTGGAAAAGAAGATTTAGCTAAACATAATATTTCTTCTCTTGAAGATTTTTATAATTTTGCGGATTGGTATGCTGGAGGAATGGAAAATTGTTATGGTATAGGATTTGCATTCCACGATTATTATCATGAAGTATGCGAAAATGGAAAAATTGAAGACCAATCACAAGAAAAGTTTATCGGCTATTTATATCATAATGATAAGTTTACAGATTTTCTTAATTTCCTAATTACTTTCTTTGCTTGGTGGAGAAATGATGAAGGATGTACAAGATTTGTTCCTTACAATCATGCAGATGATTTCTTTAATTCCAACTGGGCTACTTTAGTTGACACTTCTAAACTGTTTTATTTTACTGCTGAAACAGTATATCACTGGCAATCATTTAGAGTTAAATATGCTTTAGATAATATTCCAGGTGTAATTTTATCTGAATATAATGAAGAAATAGAAGTTTCTTCCGTAGATGAATTGCCTAAAATTAGAGTTGCTGGATATGAGTTTAAAGGATGGGTAGACGAAGAAGGTAATACAATCTCTAAATTAGATTCAGAAGATAGTAATAGTGTTTATGCTAATTTAGTTAGAAAAGATTTCTATAATTATTGGGAAAAAGAAGAAAAAACAATTTATAAAGAACATGATCCAAATTACAAGAAAGTTGATCCAGCATAAAAATAATCATGAATACAAACGATAAAAACATATTGAATATAGAGAAATTTAATAGATTAATTAGCTTTATATCTACAAAGATTTGTTGCGATTGTATATATGTTGAAAAAACAAATTTTGAAAATATAAATTATTATTTATTGCATGTTGTTACTAAAACAGATAAACAATTATTTATAGAATTAATTAATGATTTCAATGATATGACAGAATCTTTCGAAAACACTTATTTTGAAAATAATGTATTTTATTTA
>JAZNJG010000053.1:0-17477 GCA_045577945.1 Bacilli bacterium
TTTAATCATTCTATTTCTCCTTGTATTAAAATGTAATTTACTGAAATATTTTAACATATTAAATAATTTTTAACAATAGAAATTTTGTAAAAAAAATAATAAAAAAAGAGAAAACATTTTCATTTTTTAAAAAAATAAATATTTAATTGAAACAATATATATTTAATGATATAATAATATTAGTTATACAACTGACGGAAAAATGGGTTAACCATGAGGGAGTATAATCGTAATTTTGTCGACCGTCTGGGCAACTCATTTTTTTGAGTCGCCCATTTTTGTTTAGCAAAATTAAATTATATGCTAAAATTAAAGTTTTTTAAATAAGGAGGAACCAAATGAGAGTTGCAGTTGTAATGGGGTCGCTAAGTGATCTTGAAAAGTTGGAACCAATGATTGAAATATTGAAAGATTATAATGTATGCATTGATGTAAGAGCGTTATCTGCTCATCGTGCTCATAACCAATTAATTGAATTTATTAATGAAGTTAACAACAACGGGACAGAAGTTGTTATAGCTGCAGCAGGTATGGCGGCTGCTTTACCAGGTGTAATTGCTTCGCAAACAGTTTTGCCAGTTATTGGGGTTCCGATAAGTTCTAAAAATTTAGAAGGATTGGATGCTTTGCTTTCAATTGTTCAAATGCCTTCAGGAATTCCTGTTGCTACTGTAGCAATTGATGGAAGTAAAAATGCTGCTTATTTAGCATTACAAATTTTAGGAATTAAATATGAAAATATTAAAAATAGATTAGTTGAAGAAAGAAAAATAATGGAAGAAAAAGCCATTGAAGCAAATAATAAAGTAATAAAAAAATATAATAAATAGATATTAATTGGAGGAAAATTCAAAATGAGTAACAAATATCGTGAAGCTGGTGTCGATTTAGAAGCTGGATATGAGTCTGTTAGATTAATTAAAAGTCATGTAGCTAGAACAAAAGTGTTAGGAGCAGTTGATTCAATTGGTGCTTTTGGTGGAATGTTTGATTTGAGTTTATTCAATATGAAAGAACCAGTACTTGTTTCTGGAACAGATGGCGTGGGAACAAAATTAATGGTAGCTTTTGAATGTGATAAACATGATACAATTGGAATTGATGCGGTTGCGATGTGTGTTAATGATGTATTAGTACAAGGAGCAATGCCTATTTTCTTCTTAGATTATTTAGCAGTTGGTAAAAATTTCCCAAAGAAAATTGAACAACTTGTTAAGGGAGTAGCTGATGGATGTGTGCAAGCAGAGTGTGCATTAATAGGAGGAGAAACAGCAGAAATGCCGGATATGTATGATGAAAAACATTATGATATTGCGGGATTCTGTGTTGGTGCAGTAGAAAAATCAAAATTGCTAGATGGTCAAAAAATTGAAACTGGTGATGTTCTGATAGGATTACCATCAAGTGGATGTCATTCTAATGGATATTCATTAATTCGTAAGGTTTTATTAAAAGATGCTAAATTAGATGTTAATGAATATTATGAAAAATTCGGAAAAACTTTGGGAGAAGAACTATTAACCCCAACAAAAATTTATGTTAAAACTATAAAGAGTTTATTAAAAGATGGAGTTGATATAACAGGAATGTGTCATATTACTGGTGGTGGTTTCTTTGAAAATGTTCCTAGAATGTTAAAGAAAGATCAAGGTGTAAGAATAAATGTAAAATCTTTCCCACGTCCTGAAATATTTAATTTCATTATGGAAACTGGTAAGATTGATGAAAAAGAAATGTATAATGTATTCAATATGGGAATTGGATTTATTATTGCAGTTAAACCTAGTGATGTAGAAATGGTTATGGGAAAATTAAAAGATTTAAATGAATCATGCTATGTGATTGGAGAAGTAACTGATTCTGGAGAAGTGGACTTAGTATGGTAAACATAGCAGTTCTTATATCTGGTTCAGGAACTAATTTACAGGCCATCATAGATGCTGTTTCAAATAATGAGATAAATGGTAAAATCAGCTTAGTAGTGTCTAATCGTAAAAATGCATATGGTTTAGTTAGAGCTAGTAATGCTAATATAAAAAACATGGTTATTAGAAATGAAGAAAAATTAATCACTGTTTTAAAAGATCATAATATTGACCTAATAGTGTTAGCTGGTTATTTGGCAATTATTTCAGATAAATTAATAGATTTATATGAAAATAAAATTATAAATATTCATCCATCATTAATTCCTTCTTTCTGTGGAGAAGGTTTCTATGGTATACATGTTCATGAACATGTGTTTGAAAGGGGAGTCAAAGTTTCAGGTGCCACTGTTCATTTTGTTTCAAGTGTTGTGGATGGTGGACCAATTATTTTACAAGAAGCTATTGATATTTCGGAGTGTAGTTCTCCTGAAGAAATACAATTGAAGATTTTAAATAATGTTGAACATAAACTTTTAGTGAAAGCTGTAAAGCTTGCATGTGATAATAAACTAATAATTGAGAACGGAAAGGTATATATAAAATGAAACGTGCATTAGTAAGCGTAACAAACAAAGAAGGAATTGTTGAATTTTGTCAAGGTTTAGTTGAGTTAGGATATGAAATTGTTTCCACTGGCGGAACATTAAAGAAATTAGTTGAAGCTGGAATAAATGCAATTGCAATAGATGAAGTAACAAATTTTCCAGAAATGTTAGATGGAAGAGTAAAAACACTACATCCTATGATTCATGGAGGATTATTATATCGTCGTGATTTAGAATCACATTGCCAAACTGTAGAGAAATATAATATTAAACCTATAGATCTAGTTTGTGTAAATCTTTATGAATTTGAGAAAGCATTGAAAGCTGGAAAACCGATGGCTGAAATGATTGAAAATATCGACATTGGTGGTCCTAGTATGATTAGAAGCGCTGCTAAAAACTTTAAAGATGTACTTATAGTTACTGATGTAAACGATTATGATAAAGTATTAAATGCGATTAAAGAGGATACTATCGATTATAATTTCCGCTTGAATCTAGCATATAAAGCATTTAGTTTAACAGGATCATATGATGCTATAATTTCAAGATATTTTGCTGATGTAGTTGGAGATCATTTCCCAGATACACTAAATGTTACTTTAAAGAAAGTAGAACATTTAAGATATGGAGAAAACTCTCAACAAGCCGCAAACAAATATGTTGATCCATATATTCAAAAATCTCTTTTAGATTATGAACAATTAAATGGAAAAGAAATCTCATTCAATAATTTAAATGATTTATATGGCGCGGTTGCCTTAGTTAGAGAATTTGGAGAAACAACTGTTACTGCCGCAATTAAGCATTCTACACCTTGTGGAGTTGCAATTGGAGATACAGGGTATGAATCTTATGTAAAGGCATATGAGGCTGATAGCCAATCTATATTTGGTGGTATAGTAGCAGTAAATTATAAAATAGATAAAAAAACTGCAAAGAAAATGAATGAAATATTCTTAGAAATTGTTGCTGCTCCAGATTTTGATGATGATGCATTAGAAGTTTTAAAACAAAAGAAAAACCTTAGAGTTTTGAAATTACATAATTTGAATGCTAGAGAAGCTAAATATGATATTAAATATTTAGAAGGAAAAGTTTTAGTTCAAGACTTAAATACTAAAATGATTGATGAAATGAAAGTAGTCACAAATACACATCCTACAAAAGAACAACTTACAGATATGGAATTTGGAATGAAAGTTGTTAAATATGTTAAATCTAATGCGATTTGTATCGTTAAGAATGGTGTAACTTTAGCAATTGGTGGCGGACAAACATCAAGGGTATGGGCATTAGAAAATGCTATCCATAATAATCAAGATAAAGACTTTGCTGGTTCTGTATTAGCAAGTGATGCATTCTTCCCATT
The DNA here is from genome assembly GCA_045577945.1 of Bacilli bacterium. Classification (GTDB taxonomy): domain Bacteria; phylum Bacillota_I; class Bacilli_A; order ML615J-28; family CAG-698; genus CAG-698. The sequence goes on from JAZNJG010000053.1 coordinate 3,846, forward strand.
CAGCGACTGTGTTCAAGTAGCAGCTGATGCAAAAATTAGTGCTATAATTCAACCTGGTGGAAGTATTAGAGATAAGGATTCAATAGATTTATGTAATGAATTAAATATTCCAATGGTATTTACTGGATACCGTCACTTCAGACATTAGGAGTTTAATATGAAGGTATTAATTATTGGTAGTGGAGGAAGAGAGCATGCAATAGCTTATGCCTTACACAAAAGTAATAAGGTAAGTGAAATACATGCTATTCCTGGAAACCCAGGTATCAGTAAAATAGGATTTTGTCATAATGGAAGTGTAACTGATTTTGATTATATTTTAAAATTTGTTGAAGAAAAAGACATTTATTTAACTATAGTTGGTCCTGAAGTTCCTTTATGCTTAGGACTAGCAGATTTGCTAGAATCAAAGGGACATAAAGTATTTGGACCTAGCAAGGAAGCAAGCAAACTAGAAGGAAGCAAAATTTTCTCTAAAGAATTTATGATGAAGTATAACATTCCAACTGCTAAATATCAAAGTTATTTTTCATATGAAGATGCAATACAATCATTAGATAGTTATAAATATCCATTAGTTGTTAAGGCTGATGGATTAGCAGCTGGTAAAGGTGTTGTAATTTGTAATACGAAAAATGATGCTAAAAATGCCATTAAAGAATTAATGCTTGATGGTATATTAGATAATGCTGGAAATAACCTAATATTAGAAGAATTTTTAACAGGTTATGAATGCTCATTGCTTTGTTTTACAGATGGTGAAACTATTATTCCAATGGTATCATCAAAAGATCACAAACAGATATTTGATGGTAATTTTGGGCCTAATACTGGAGGTATGGGAACTATTTCACCTAATCCTTTTTTAGACGAAGAAAGATTAAATAAAATATTTGATCAGAAAATTTTGAGACCTTTTATAAAAGGTATTAAAGAAGAAAATTTAGATTACAGAGGTGTAATCTTTATTGGCTTAATGATAAACGGAGATAATGTTGATGTTTTAGAATTTAATGTTAGGTTTGGTGATCCAGAAACTCAATCAATATTACTTCGCTTGGATACTGATTTATTTGATATATTTGAAGCGGTTTGTGATAGGAAATTAGATACAATAGATATTAAATGGAAAAAAGAACATTCTGGTTGCGTAGTTTTAGCAAGTAAAGGATATCCAAATAATTATGAAAAAGGTAAACTAATTACAGGGTTAGATAATATAAGCGATGATATTATCATCTTTCATGCAGGAACTAAGTTTAACGGAAATGATATATACACAAATGGTGGAAGAGTTTTAAATGTTTGCGCATTAGGAAACTCTTTAGAAGATGTTAGAAATAAAATCTATAATGCAATAAAAGTTATAGATTTTGAAGGTAAATATTATCGAAAAGATATTGGCTTAATTTAAATATAATAAATTAAAAAATTAGGAGTATAATTGTGAGTAAAGTATATCGTATATTCGTAAAGAAAAGAAATGAATTTGCTGTTGAGGCAATGGAAATATATAATAACTTAAATTCCGAGTTAAAAATTAATAACTTATCTACATTGGATGTTGTTTATCGTTACGATATTCAAGGACTTAGTGAGGAAGCATTTAATGAAGGCATAAACACTATATTAAGTGAACCAATGGTAGATGATGTTTATCTTGAAAAATATAATGTAAGCGAAAAAAAAGTTTTTGCAATCGAATATCTTCCAGGTCAGTATGATCAAAGGGCAGATGCATGTGAACAATGTTTCCAATTATTGACTGCAGAAAAAAATGTTAAAGTAAAATATGCTAAACTGATAGCTGTTAATAATGAAGTTAGCGAAGAAGATATTGAAAAAATAAAGAATTATCTAATCAATCCTGTTGATCAAAGATTAGCTGATTTAGAAAAACCTGAGAATTTGGATGATGAAATAGTAAATATTGATTCAGTTCCTATTATTAAGGGCTTTATTAATTTATCAAAAAATGAACTAACTGAATATTTAAAAGCTAATGGAATGGCTATGAACATTGATGATATTTTAGTAACACAGGAATATTTTAAAAATGAAGAAAAACGAGATCCTACAGAAACTGAAATGAAGGTTCTCGATACTTATTGGTCAGATCATTGTAGACATACAACTTTCTCAACAATTATATCAAATATAGAAGTAGAAAATTCAAATCCAAATGAAATAGAAAATTTTTCAAATGGATTTAAAGAAATATTAGAAAAAGATATTGAAAATTATAAATCATCTCGCCATTTGGTTTATGGTATCGAAACAAAAAGACCTATAACACTTATGGATTTAGCCACTATTTCTATGAAAGAATTAAGAAAATGTGGATACTTAGATGATTTAGAGGTAAGTGAAGAAATAAATGCTTGTTCTATTGAAATCAAAGTGAAAGCAAACGGAAAAGAAGAAGATTGGTTGTTGATGTTTAAAAATGAAACACATAATCACCCTACAGAAATAGAACCATTTGGTGGTGCTGCAACATGTTTGGGAGGTGCTATTCGTGATCCGCTTTCTGGACGTAGCTATGTTTATCAATCAATGAGAATAACCGGAGCTGGAGATCCTCGAAAAACTATAGATGAAACTATTAAGGGAAAGCTACCTCAAAGTAAAATTTGTAGGGAGGCAGCGCATGGTTTTTCTAGCTATGGCAATCAAATTGGCTTAACAACTGGTTATGTTCATGAAATTTATGATGAAGGTTATGTAGCTAAGAGGATGGAGATTGGGGCTGTTATTGCTGCTGCACCTAAAGAACAAGTTAAAAGATTAGACCCTCTTCCAGGCCATGTAATACTTTTAATTGGCGGTAGAACTGGTCGTGATGGTATAGGAGGGGCTACTGGGTCATCCAAATCACATGAGGTAAAAACTACAAAAACTGCAGGAGCTGAAGTACAAAAAGGAAATCCTGTAGAAGAAAGAAAAATACAAAGGCTATTTAGAAACAAACTAGTCTCAGAAAAAATCATTCGTTGCAATGATTTTGGAGCTGGTGGTGTATGCGTTGCTGTTGGCGAACTAGCTGATAGCTTAATCATAAACTTAGACAATGTATTAAAAAAATATGAAGGTTTAAATGGAACTGAACTTGCGATTTCCGAATCACAAGAAAGAATGGCAGTTGTTATTGATGCAAAAGATGAAGAATTTATTATTAATGAATGCAAAAAAGAAAACCTAGAAGTTGTTAACGTAGCAACTGTAACGGGTAATAATCGATTAGTGATGAATTATTTAGGTCAAAAAATTGTTGATATTAGTCGTGACTTCTTAAATAAAAATGGAGCTAAACGCTATCAAGCAATCAAGGTAAAACTTCCAGACTTTAGAGAAAATCCATATAAGTCAAATATAGATTCTAAAAAATCTTTTGTTAATGTAACAAAAGAAATATTAAGTAGTTTATCTGTAGCTTCACAAAAAGGTTTAGTGGAAAGATTTGACTCATCAATTGGTAACGGAACTGTTTTAAGTCCATATGGTGGTAAATTTTATAGAACAGAAACTGAAGGTATGGCCGCATTAATTCCAGTATTAGGAAAAGAAACTACTACATGTTCACTAATGAGTTATGGCTTTAATCCTAAAATTTCAAGGTGGAGTCCTTATCATGGCTCAATTACAGCAATTATTGAAAGTATTTCAAAAATAATTGTAATGGGTGGTAATTATAAAAAAATTCGTTTCTCATTCCAAGAGTATTTTGAAAAATTATTAAATAATGACGAAAAATGGGGAAAACCATTTGCGGCGTTATTAGGGGCATATAAGGTTCAAAACGAACTTAAGTTACCATCAATTGGTGGAAAAGATTCTATGTCAGGTTCATTCGAAGATTTAAATGTTCCTCCAACACTAGTATCATTTGCTGTAAATTATTGTGATGTTGATAATATTGTTACACCTGAATTAAAAGGAGCTAATCATAAATTAATTGAAGTAATGTTACCTAAAGATAAATATCACATTTATGATTTTGATACTTTAAAGAAATTATATGATTATGTTACTAGACTAATAAGTGATAAGAAAGTATATAGTGCATACACAGTAAAGGATGGCGGAGTTATTGAAGCTATATATAAAATGGCATTTGGTAATGGCATTGGAGTTAATTTAGAAAATAATACATTAGAATCTTTAACAGAAAAGAATTATGGAAATATTATTTTGGAAGTAGACAATGATTTTAATGTTGAATGTGATAAATTAGCTAATAATATAAGAATTTTAGGCTATACAAACAATACTAGTAGTATTAGTTACAAGAATGAATCAGTATTATTAGACGATGCATATAAGATTTATGAATCACCTTTATCAAAAGTATACCCATTAAAGGAAACTCCTCTTACAAAAGATATCTTAAATAAAGATTGTTATGAAAGAGGAAAAGTACATGCTGATAAATATTATGATGAAGTAAAAGTTGTTATTCCAGTATTTCCTGGAACAAACTGCGAATATGATTCTAAAAGGGCATTTGAAAAAGCAGGTGCAAAAGTTAAACTTGTAGTTATAAGAAATAAAGTAGAAAATGATATAAAAGAATCAATAGAAGAGTTAGCAAAAGCTATTAATGAATCACAAATAATGATGCTTCCAGGAGGATTCAGTGCTGGTGATGAACCAGAAGGATCTGGAAAGTTTATTGCTACATTCTTAAGAAATGAAAAACTTAAGGAAGCTATAGCAGATTTAATTGAAAACCGTGAAGGATTAGTAATAGGTATTTGCAACGGATTCCAAGCTTTGATTAAACTAGGATTATTACCTTATGGTAAAATAAAAGATATGGATAAAAACGATCCAACTCTTACATTTAATACAATAGGACGCCATGTCTCTCAAATGGTTGAAACAAGAGTGGCTTCTGTAAAATCTCCATGGCTTGCAAATGTAAATGTTGGGGATATACATACAATTCCTGTTAGTCATGGTGAAGGTAGATTTGTAGCAGCAAGAGAAGTTTTAGAAAAATTATTTAATAATGGTCAAGTATTTACTCAATATGTTGATTTTAATAAAAATATTACTATGGAATCACCATTTAATCCTAATGGATCAATGATGGCAATTGAAGGAATTATATCTGAAAATGGTAGAATCATTGGTAAAATGGGACATAGTGAACGTCAAGGAGACAATCGTTTCAAAAATATATACGGTGAAATGGATCAATTGTTATTTGAATCTGGTGTGAAATATTTTAAATAAGTTTATAGGATACTTTAAAAACCTAAATATAAATTAACTTATCAATAAGGAGATATAAATGAGCGGTTTTTTTGGAGTCGCCTCTAAGACTAGTTGCGTCATGCCACTATTTTTTGGGGTCGACTATCATTCGCACTTAGGTACTAGAAGAGGTGGTATGGCGATATATGGGCCAGAAGGGTTTAGAAAAACTATCCATAATATCGAAAATTCCCCTTTTAGGACTAAATTTGAAACAGATGTAGAAACCATGGAAGGAAAATTGGGGATAGGAGTTATCTCTGATAATGAGCCTCAACCTTTACTAATTAAAAGTAAAATAGGTTCTTTTGCAATTTGTTCTGTCGGAAGAATAAATAACGTTGAGCAACTTCAAAATGAATGTTTCGAAAATGGAAAAGTTCAATTTGTTGAAATGAATAAGGGATTTCTTAATTCAACTGAATTATTAGCAACTTTAATTAATCAAAAAGATGATATTATTGAGGGTATAAAATATGCTCAAGAAAAAATACAAGGTTCAATGAGTATTTTATTACTTTTCAAAGACAAAATAATTGTTGCACGTGACAAGTATGGTAGAACGCCTGCTATTATTGGTCATAAAGAAGATGGCTACTGCGTGTCTTTTGAAAATTCTGCTTTTTTAAAGTTGGGATATCGCTATGTTTGTGATTTAGGACCTGGAGAAATTGTTTCATTTAATGCTGAGGAATTAATTAGATTAAAAGAACCTAACAAGGAAATGAAAATTTGTTCGTTCTTATGGACATATTATGGCTATCCATCTTCAACATATGAGGGAGTTACTGTTGAAACAATGAGATACAAATGTGGAGGAATGTTAAGAAAACGAGATAATGATATTGATATAGATAGTGTTGCTGGTGTTCCGGATTCGGGAATTGCCCATGCTATTGGATATGCAAATTCATGCGGAATACAATATTCCCGCCCGTTTGTAAAATATACACCTACATGGCCAAGAAGTTTTATGCCACAGGGTCAACATCAAAGAAATTTAATTGCAAATATGAAATTAATACCTGTATATGAATTAATCAAAGATAAAAAATTATTATTAATTGATGATTCAATTGTAAGAGGTACTCAATTAAGAGAAACTGTAGATTTCTTATATGATGCAGGTGTAAAAGAAGTACATGTAAGACTTGCTTGTCCACCAATTTTATATGGATGCAAATATCTAAATTTCTCAAGATCTATTTCAGATCTTGAACTAATAGCAAGAAAGACAATTGTCGAATTAGAAGGAACTACAGATGTTTCTCAAGAAATATTAGATCAATATGCTGATAATGATCATCCAAAACATAAAGCAATGGTAGATAGTTTATGTAAAAAAATGAATTTTACATCACTTAAATACCATACAGAAAATGATTTGATAGAAGCAATCGGAATCGGAAAAGAAAAACTATGTACATATTGTTTTAATGGAAAAGAATAAAAATTTAAAATATAAATATGAAATTCAAAGGATAAAAGGAATAAAATTATGTTAACAGATATTGAAATCATTAAACAAAGTAAAATGAAGAGCATTAAATCTCTAATAAATAAGTATGATATATTAGAAAATGAAGTTTCATTATATGGTGAAAATATTGCAAAACTTGATTTATCGATTTTAGATAGATTAAAAAATGAAAATGATGGTAATTTAATTTTAGTGTCAGCAATTACTCCGACTCCAACCGGGGAAGGAAAATCAACCACTACAATTGGTTTAGTTGATGCACTAAACAAACTAGGAAAGAAAACAATTGGATGTATTCGTGAACCTTCTTTAGGTCCAGTATTTGGAGTTAAAGGTGGAGCTGCTGGAGGCGGATATGCTCAGGTTAATCCAATGGTTGAAATGAATTTACATTTTACTGGAGATATTCATGCAATTACAACTGCTAATAATTTAGTGAGTGCGGTCATTGATAACTATTTATTCCAAGGTAATCCTTTAAAGATAGATCCAGAAAGAATAACTTGGAAACGTTGTATTGATTTAAACGATAGAGCGTTGAGAAAAGTAGAAGTAGGTCTTTCAATGGCTAAAGAAACTAAGAGATATGATTATTTTAACATTACTGTTGCTTCTGAAGTAATGGCTATGTTATGCTTATCTAAATCAATAGGTGATTTGAGAGAAAGATTAGATAGATCCATTGTGGCATATACATTTGATAATAAACCTGTAACAATTAAAGATTTAGGAATTACTGGATCATTGTTAGTATTACTAAAAGATGCATTAAAACCTAATGTGATACAAACATTAGAAAATAATGTTATGTTAGTACATGGGGGACCATTTGCAAATATTGCTCATGGATGTAACTCTATTTTAGCAACTAAAATAGCTTTAAAATTGAGTGACTATGTGATAACTGAAGCTGGTTTTGGTGCTGATTTAGGTGCTGAAAAATTCCTTGATATTAAATGTCGTGAAGCAGGTTTGAATCCAAAACTTGTAGTTATGGTTGCCACAATAAAAGCTTTAAAATATCATGGAGGAATGAGTTTAAAGAACTTAAAAGAAGAAAGTGTTGAATGTTTAGCTAAAGGTATAAAGAATTTAGAAAAGCACATAGATACTATAAATAAATTTGGTATAAAATGTGTTATAGCAATAAATAAATTTAACACTGATACAGATGCAGAAATAGAATTTATTGAAAATTGGTCAAAAGAACATAATATACCAGTTAGTTTAAGTGAAGTATTTGCTAAAGGTGGAGAAGGTGGACTTGATCTAGCTCAAAAAGTAGTTGATCAAATTAAAGAAGAAACTAATTTTACACCTTTATATGATTTGAATGATTCTATTTATGATAAGATAAATAAAATAGCATCAAAAGCCTATGGAGCAAACGAAGTAATATATGCTGATAGTGTAAAAGCTAAAATTGAAGAATATATGAAAACAGATGTAAAAGATTATTATATTTGTATGGCAAAAACTCCAAACTCACTAACTGATAATCCTAAAATAATAGGAGCTCCAAAAGATTTTCCTATTACAATTAGAGATATTAGAGTTTCAACTGGTGCGAAGTTTATAATATGTTTAACAGGAGAAGTTATGACAATGCCTGGTTTATCCAAAGAACCAATGGCATTAAAGATAGACATTGATGATAATTACAATGTTTATGGATTAATGTAATAATAAAAGGAGAGATATTATGGCTTTCTATTATAAAGAACCATCACACACATTTAGTGAATATTTATTAGTACCAGGCTATTCTGATTCTAATTGTCAACCTAAGAATGTTAGTTTAAAAACTCCATTAGTTAAATTTAAAAAAGGTGAAGAACCGGCTATATCATTGAATATACCTATGGTATCAGCTATTATGCAATCTGTCTCTAATGATACTTTAGCAATTGCTCTTGCTAAAGAAGGCGGAATAGCTTTTATCTATGGTTCTCAATCAATAGAAGATCAAGCTGCAATGGTTAAAAGAGTAAAAGATTACAAAGCTGGATATGTACATTCAGATTCGAATCTTACTCCAGAACACACATTAGGAGATGTATTAAAATTAAAAGAAAAAACAAATCACTCAACTGTTGCAATAACAGAAGATGGCACTCCTAATGGAAAATTATTAGGAGTAGTAACAAGTCGAGATTATCGTGTGTCAAGAATGAGTACTGATTTGAAAGTGAAAGAATTTATGACACCATTATCAAAACTTATTACGGCCAAAAAAGGAACAACTTTAAAAGCAGCAAATGATATAATTTGGGAAAATAAACTTAATTCCTTACCAATTATTGATGAAAATGGCTGTTTAGATTCATTTATCTTTAGAAAAGATTATGAAAGTAATAAATCAAATCCAAATGAATTATTGGATGATAAAAAACGTTATATGGTAGGTGCGGGAATTAATACAAGAGACTATAAAGAAAGAGTTCCCGCATTGATTAAAGCTGGTGTTGATGTTTTATGCATTGATTCTAGTGAAGGATTCACAGAATGGCAAAAATTAACTATTGCTTGGATTCGTGAAAATTATGGTGATAAAGTAAAAGTAGGTGCAGGAAACGTTGTAGATGGCGACGGATTTAGATTCCTTGCTGATTGCGGAGCTGATTTTATTAAAGTGGGAATCGGTGGAGGTTCTATTTGTATTACTCGTGAAACTAAAGGTATAGGTAGAGGACAAGCTACAGCAACTATAGATGTTGCGGAAGCAAGAGAACAATATTTTAAAGAAACTGGAGTTTATATACCTATTTGTTCAGATGGTGGTATCGTACACGACTATCATATTACTCTTGCATTAGCTATGGGATCTGACTTTGTAATGCTTGGAAGATATTTCTCTCGTTTTGATGAATCTCCAACAAATAAAGTTTTGATTAATGGAAGATACATGAAAGAATATTGGGGAGAAGGAAGCGCTAGAGCTCGTAATTGGCAAAGATATGATTTAGGCGGAGATAGTAAACTTTCATTTGAAGAAGGTGTAGATGCTTATGTGCCATATGCTGGACCATTACGTGATAATGTAGCTCTATCATTGGCAAAGGTTAAATCTACAATGTGTAATTGTGGGGCATTAACAGTAAAAGAATTACAAGAAAAAGCAAAGATTACGCTTGTTTCATCAACTAGTATTATTGAAGGTGGAGCACACGATGTTGTGTCAAAGGGTAAAGCTGATTCATAGGAGATTTTATGGAAAACAAAACTATTTTAGAAAAATATGGTAGCTATACATTTAATGATTTAGAAATGAAAAATAGAGTTTCTGAAAAAACTTATAAACTATTTCATGAATCATTAGAAAAAGGAGAACCATTATCAAAAGACCTAGCTACTGAAATAGCTGAAGCAATGAAGAAATGGGCAACAGAAAAAGGAGCAACTCATTTTACTCATTGGTTTTCTCCATTAACAGGGGCAACTGCTGGTAAGCATGATTCTTTCTTAGAATTTCACGAAGGAAAACCGATTTTAGAATTTAGTGGCAAATTATTAAGAAAAGGTGAATCTGATGCTTCATCATTTCCTTCTGGAGGACTAAGAGCAACTTTTGAAGCTCGAGGATATACAGCGTGGGACTGTACATCACCAGCCTTTGTAAAAGATAATTCCCTTTATATTCCTACCTTATTTTGTTCATATACTGGTGAAGCATTAGATAATAAAACACCATTATTAAAATCTTGTGATGCATTATCTAAATCTGCTACAAAATTATTGAATTTATTAGGAATGGAAAATGTAAGTCATGTAACTTCATATGTGGGAAGTGAGCAGGAATATTTTTTGGTACTAGATGAACACTATCAAAAAAGATTAGATTTAAAATTTACGGGACGTACTCTATTTGGTGCCAACCCTCCAAAAGGACAAGAATTAGATGATCATTATTATGGAAACTTAGAACATCGTGTTTCTGAATTTATGAAGGACTTAGATAATGAACTATGGAAGTATGGCATCCCCGCAAAAACTAAACACAAGGAAGCTGCCCCAAGTCAATTTGAAATAGCTTGCATTTACCGCGATGTTAATACTACAACAGATAATAATCATTTATTGATGGAACTAATGCAAGATATTGCAAAAAAACATAATTTAAAATGTTTATTACATGAAAAACCTTTTGCTACTATTAATGGTTCTGGTAAGCATAATAACTGGTCTGTAGTTACTAATACTAATGTTAATTTATTTAGATTAGGAAATGATCCTATTAATAATATACCTTTCTTAGCAACATTAGCTTGTATTATAAAAGGTGTTGATGAATTTTCTGATTTAATTAGATTTAGTATTGCTAGTCCAGAAAATGATAATCGTTTAGGAGGTAATGAAGCACCACCTGCAATTATCTCCATGTATCTAGGAGAAGAACTTGATAATATTATTAATGCAATAATTGAACACTCTTCAATTAATAGAAAAAAGAATAGATTCCAAACAGGAGTAAGTGTAATACCTGATTTTTCAAAAGATAATAATGACAGGAATAGAACATCACCTTTTGCTTTTACAGGAAATAAATTTGAATTTAGAGGTGTTGGTTCATCTCAATCAATTGCTATTGTTAATACTGTATTAAATGGTATTTTAGCGTATGAAATGGTTGAAATGTCACAAGAAATTGCTAATGGAAATAAACCAATAGATGTTATTAGAAAATATTTTAGTGAACATAAGAGAATTATATTTAATGGTGATGGTTATTCAAAAGAATGGGAAATAGAAGCTGAAGCTAGAGGATTATTGAATATTAATAATGCTATTGATGCTTTTGAATGCTTAAAGGATGAAAAGAACATTAAATTATTCACAGAATTAGGAATCTTCTCAACTAATGAGCTTTCTTCAAGATATGAAATTTCATTAGAAAGTTATTGTAAAAAAGTATTAGTTGAGGCATTAACAGCAATTAAAATGGTAAATAATCAAATTTATCCTAGTTCTTTGGAATATTTAAATAGTATATCTCAAACAGCTATTAATTTAAAAAGTTTAAAGATAGATAATGAGTATATTATGGATGATATAAAATATCTTAATGATTTACTTGCTAAGATGAAAAATAGTTGTATGGAATTACAAAAATATGTGGTAATTGCAAAGGCAGAAAAAAACTTTTATAAAAAAGCTAGATATATAAAAGAGAATATCTTAGGAGAACTTAAATTATTAAGATTATGTGTTGATATAGTTGAAATAAAGATAGATAAAAAATATTGGCCAATGCCAACATACGAAGATTTATTATTTAGTTTATAAAAGAGGAATAAATTTATATGAAAAATGAACGCATATTAATTTTAGATTTTGGTGGTCAAAATAACCAATCTGTTGCTAAAAAAGTTAGAGAATGTGCAGTATATTGTGAAGTACATCCTTTCACTATGTCGATAGAAAAAATAAAAGAATTTGATCCTAAAGGAATCATATTAATTGGAGGAAATGACAATGTATATCTGTCTGATGCTTCATTATGTGATAAAGAGTTATTTAAACTAGGATATCCTATTTTAGGAATTGGTTATGGTATGCATGTGATTTGCCAATTAAACGATGGAACAGTTAAACTAAATAATAAAGAAAATGGTTTAGTTATAGTTAACTTTAATAAAGATTGTTCTTTGTTTAATGGATTAAGTGATAATGAATTATGTTATATGAATCATGAAGATTATGTTATTGAGGTTCCAAATGGATATGATGTAATTTGTGAAACAGAAAATGGTAATATTGGTGGCATTAGTAAAGGAAACATCTATGGACTTCAATTTTATCCTGAAAACAACAATCCTCAAGTAATTAAGAACTTTGTATTTGAAGTTTGTAAATGCGCTGGAGATTGGAAAATGGAAGACTTTGTAAATGATACAATTAAGGAAATTAAAGATAAAGTAAAGGATGGAAAAGTATTATGTGCTCTTTCTGGTGGTGTTGATTCATCAGTTTCAGCTGTATTACTATCTAAAGCAATTGGTAAACAACTAACATGTGTATTTGTTGATCATGGCCTAATGAGAAAAAATGAACCAGAAGAAGTTGAAAGTATTTTTGGTAAAAATGGAAACTATGATCTTAATTTCATAAAAGTAGATGCAAAACAAAGATTTTATGATAAACTTGCAGGTGTCACAGATCCTGAAAGAAAACGTAAAATCATAGGTGAAGAGTTTATAAGAGTATTTGAAGAAGAAGCTAAAAAAATTGGAAAAGTTGATTATCTTGTACAAGGAACAATTTACCCAGATATTATTGAAAGTGGCATTGGAAAAGCTAAAGTCATTAAATCTCACCATAATGTAGGAGGATTACCTTCTGTTGTAGATTTTAAAGAAATTATTGAGCCTTTAAAATTATTATTTAAAGATGAGGTTAGAAAGGTCGGTTTAGAACTTGGACTTCCTGAATACTTAGTTTATCGTCAACCATTCCCTGGCCCTGGATTAGGAGTCAGAATCATTGGAGATATAACTGCAGAAAAAGTTAAAATTGTTCAAGATGCTGATTTTATTTATCGTGAAGAAATAGCTAAAGCTAAATTAGATAAAAATTACAGCCAATATTTTGCGGCCTTAACAAACCTTCGTAGCGTAGGTATGAAAAATGGAGTAAGAACATATGACTATGCAATAGCTTTAAGAGCAATTTTGACAACTGATTTTATGACGGCTGAATGTGGAATGATTCCATTTGATGTATTAAATAGAATTGTAAAAAGAATTGTAAGTGAAGTAGAAGGTGTAAATAGAGTGTTATTTGATTGCACACCTAAACCTCCTTCAACAATAGAATTTGAATAAATTTATTATAAAAGATCATACAATTGTATAATATTGTACATTTGTATGGTCCTTTTTTTCATAATTAATAGA
>JAZNJG010000054.1:0-5980 GCA_045577945.1 Bacilli bacterium
AAAGATATTTTTAAAAATGAAAAGTTAATAATTGTTAATGAATATAATAAAGTTATTTCTACTATTGAAATGATTAATATAATTAGTAAAAAAGAAAGATTCTATAAAAAAGAAGATACAGGAAAAATTATTGATAATAAATATGTAATATCAGAAGTTGGATTATTAAAACACTCTTCTCCTGGTTTCAAAGTTGTTGAAAATGAAACATATGATTATTTTATATGTGAAGAAGGTCTAATTAATTAAAGAGGGCTAACTATGGTATTAGATAAATTAATAGCAGAATGTTCTGATTATGATTTTAAAGAACAGTTAGAAATAAAAAAATCAAAAAGTTGGTTGAAAACTGTTTCTGCTTTTGCAAATGGTATTGGAGGAATCTTATTTTTTGGAATAAACGATAATAAGCAACTCATGAACATTAGTAATCCACAAATGGTGTGTAATAAGATATCAGAACTAATTAATTCAAAAATTGATCCAGTGCCGATATATATCATTGAACCTTATAGAGAAATAGTGAATAAAACGGAATATATATATATAGCTTTAATAATTAAACAAGGTCTAACAACTCCCTATTATTATTCATCAGATGGAGTCAAAGAGGTTTATATAAGAAGTGGTAATCAGAGTATTAAAGCACCTAGATATATATTAGAAGAATTAATATTAAAAGGACAAAATAAAACGTATGACTCAATAATAACGTCTTATAAAAAAAATATGTATTCATTTACTTTCTTCGAAGCAACATTTTTAGAAAGATTACATACGAAAATTAACGACTCTGACTATATATCTTTTTCTCTTATGAATAACGATGGTTTTTTAACAAATGCTGGTGTACTGCTTGCAGACCAGAATATATATAGACATAATAGGATATTTTGCACAAGATGGAATGGATTAAATAAAACATCTCTTGAAGAAGCCTCGGATGATGATGAGTATTCAGGTGGTATTGTAAAATTACTAGATTCATCTCTTAACTTTGTAAAAAAGAATACCAAGAAGAAATGGAAAAAAGAAGCAAGTGGCAGGGTTGAAATGCCAGAATATGATGAAATAGCAATAAGAGAAGCTATTGTTAATGCGATAATTCATAGACAATATACAACTGTTGGGGCCGAAGTTACAATTGATATTTACGATGATAGGATTGTTATCACATCTCCTGGACCAATGGTATCAGGTGTGTTAATAAATAAAGAACTAGAAGATAATATTCCATCAATTAGAAGAAATCCAATTCTAGCAGACATATTTGCAAGAATGAAATTTATGGATAGACGTGGTAGTGGTTTTGATAAAATTGTTAATGGAACAAATAGGCTCTTTGATGATCAAGAAAACCATGTAGAGTTCTATGCTACAGAAACACATTTTAGTGTTGTAATTTATAATGCAAATTATCGAGATGACAAGGTAAATGACAAGGTAAATGACAAGGTAAAATTATCTGATAATACTGAAAAAATATTAAATGCCATTATTAATAAACCATCGATAACAAGAAAAGAACTTGCAGAAGTTATTAGTAAAAAAGAATCTACAGTTAATAGAGCAATAAGAGAATTAAAAGATCAAGGCTATATTGCAGAAAAAAATTCAGATAAAAATGGTGAATGGAAAATCTTAAAACATTAAAATAATATATGCATCTATTTGAGCAATTTTTTTATTATATAGTGATATTTATAGTTTTCTTCAACTTATAGGATTTGAATATAGTGGATTTTAAGATAGGTGGAAAAACAGTAAGTTGATGGGATTTGAACCTTAATATATCTATAGTGGATAGAATAATGCAATTATGGTAAAATATAAATACTCAACGAATCATTGTATTTACATCAATTAATTGATAATTGTAGAAATGATTTATAATGAGTATAATGATAGTGTAATTACAAAACAGTAGGTTATAACCATAAAGAAAGGATTCTATTATGATTAAAATTGGAAAAAACATAAAGAAATTAAGAGAAAAGAAAAGTATTACTCAAGAAAAGTTGGCAAATTATTTAGGAGTAACTCCTCAAGCTATTTCAAGATGGGAATCAGAAACAGGATACCCTGATATTGAATTATTGCCTATGATTGCAGATTTCTTTGATGTTACTATTGATGAATTATTAGATAGAAACATATTACATAATAAAAACGAAATCAAAGAAGGAATAAAAGAAATAGACAGACTTCATTCTCTTGGTGAATCTAAAAAGAGAAAAGAAATAATAATTGAGTTATATAATAAATATCCATATAATTTTGAACTAATGAATTATTATATATGGATTCTTGCGTATGATGAATTAAATGAAAAGTACGACGATATTGAGAAATTATGTTTATTAATATTAGATGAATGTACTAATGAACAAATTAGATATTCTGCTATTAAATGTTTATCAGGTTATTATGATAATAAAGGAGAAACTAAAAAAGCATTAAATATATTAAAGAAACTTCCGAAAGAGTATAGAGATACATATGCAGAGCAAAGAGAATATTTTTATGGCGAATATGATGTTGATGGAATCATTTTTAGGAAAGAAAATATTGAAATGTTAACTGATATGTTATGTTGGAAAATAATGGTTAGTGCGGGACTTAGATCACATCCGGAAGATAACTATGAAATTAGTATTGAAGATAGTATTAAATTATATAATAAAGCAAAAGATATATTTAAAATCATATATGATAAAGGGGACTATCATTTTTATAACTGTAGATTAGAAACCTGTGAATGGGAATTATATAGACTTTATAAAAAGCTAGGCAATATAGAAGACTCAAATAAACACTTACAAGAAGCTATTAAATATGCAAAAGCATTTGATGAATTAAAAGATTATGAAGAACATATCTCAATTCTTGTAGAAGGTAATGAATATAAAAATGAAAAGACTTCACGAGGATATACAAAGAGTCATTTGGATATTATTAACGAATTATTAAGTAAATAATTATTCCGTCAGTTAGCCAAAGAGGTTAACTGACTTTTATGTGGAAAATTTATTAAAAAAAATAGTATAATTATTTTAGGAAATATGCAAACCATTTTTAATATTTATACACTATATAGGTGTAAGAGGTAAATGATATGAAGGATAAAGAACAATTAATTGAACAACTAGTAGAACAAATGGATAAAGTATTCTTTTATTGCGTAAAACGTTGTAATAGCAGAATAGATGCTGAAGACTTATCACAAGATATTCTGCTTGATATTATGATTAATATTAATAAAGGCATTAAAATAGAAAACTTTGATTATTATATTTGGCAAATATGTAAAAACCATTATAGTAAATATATAGCACGAAAAGTAAAAGATAGAGAAAATGTAATGTTTGTTGAAGAAATAGATGAACCCGGGAATGAACTTTCTTCATTAGACAAACTAATTAATTCTGAAAAAATAGCAATGATTAACGCAGCAATCAAATTACTTTCAAGTGATTATGCAGAAATACTTTATTCATATTATGTAGAAGATAGATCATTATCATTTATAGCTGAAAAATTAAAATTACCTCTTGGAACAGTCAAATATAGATTGTTTACTATAAGAAATAAACTTAAGGAGTATTTAAAAATGGAAAGATTAAATGGAAAGAAAGCATTTGTACCAAAGAATTTTAACACTTCTATGTCAGGGGGTGGAAAATATAATCCACATGAGTTTACTAAATCATTAATAAATAAGAATATATTATTTCATTCATATGATAATCCATGTACATTAGAGGATTATTCTTTAGAACTTGGAATTTCTATTCCTTACATTGAAGAAATTGTAAATGAATTAGTTGAAGTCACGTTATTAACTAAAGAGGGAAATAAATATATCACTAATTTTCCTATTATAACAAAAGAATATGATATTCTTTTTAATAATATAGTAAAAGAAAGAGCAAAAGATTATGCCAATAAGTTAGCAAATTTTGCTGAGAATCATTTTGATGAGTTTAAAGAAATTGTTAATAACAATCATTTTACAGATAATGAATTAATGTGGGTGTTCATGTTCTATATTAATAGGATTGCTGAACAATATACTATTGATGGTAAAGGAATGAAAATAGCTTTATACCGTCATAAAGATGGTGGTGGTTCTTGGAATTTTGATATGGAAGAAGTTTATGAAAAAGAAAAAGATTATCCAATAAGTGAAAATTGGTTTGGGAATCCTCAATTAGGTATTCAAGGTATTTGTCATCCTACATGTTGGTATAATAGTGATGAGGAAATCTTTAATACAATTTGCTACAATAATTGTATAAATGGTACAGGAGATATTGATAAATTAGAATTAGATTATATTGAATATATAATTAAAAACCCAAACATGAAATATTCTCAAATTGACGAAAATCAAAAATACAAAGTAGACTTTTTAATTGATAATAATTATGTATATGTTGAAAATGATGAATTAAAGTTCAATATAGTTATATTTAGTAATTCAAAATATCAAGAACTAAATTCTTTATTCACTTATCATAAAGATATTAATGAGGTTAAGAAAGAAAGAGAAAGAATTATTGAAGAATTAGAACAAAGAGTTAAAGAAATGTTACCAACATATTTAATAGATGATTCATATTTTTTAGCATCAGGATATTTCTATATTAGTATAAGAGAATGTGTTGTAAGAACATTTGCAGAGAAAGGATTAATTCAACCGAATAGTACAGATAAAAGATTTAATTTTAATGCATATGCTTGGACATTCGAAAAATAATAAATAAAAAAATCAAGCTAGTTAACCAAACAAAAAAGGTTACCTGGCTTTTTTCTTATAATACACATATCATTCATGATGTAATGATATAGTAAGCATGGTCGGATTATAATTTTGTCATTATCGTTATATAAATTATGTATGATTATTTATATTCTATCACAAATTAGTTAAAGAAAATACCACAAATCTCTTAAATTAAATATTAAAGAAGAAAACGTGATAATAATATATTTAAAAAAGTGCAAACATTGTTGAAAACTCCCTATAAAAAAGTGCACATTTTACTTGAAACTCGCTATAGAAAAGTGTATATTTCTTGGCACGAATCATTAAAAATAAAAAAAAGAGCTTTAATAATCAAAGGATTAAGACAAATTGGTAAAACAACAATTGTTAGAAAGTTTTGTGAAGAACATTATGAAAATGTTGTGTATATTGATTTCATGCACAATACTTCTGTTAAGTCATTATTTGATAAAGATTTAAATGTTAATGATTTAATAATAAGTTTATCAGCATCTAATTTAGGAGCAAAATTCATACCTTACAAAACAATAATTATTTTTGATGAATTACAAGAATGTGCGAATGCTAGATCTGCAATAAAACCATTTATGGAAGATGGAAGATTTGATCTAATTTGTACGGGTTCACTTCTTGGTTTAAGAGGATATAACAAAAAAGTATCAAAAGGAGTATCTACTGGATTTGAAAAAGTAATAACTATGAAACCTATGGATTTTGAAGAATATTTGTGGGCTATAGGATTAGAAAAATCTGTTATTGAGTATGTTAAAAAATGTTTTTCGGAAAAGACTCAAGTTATTCCTAATGTTAATGAAAAGTTAATGAAATATTTTAAAGAATATCTTTGTGTAGGTGGACTACCTGACGTGGTTAATGTGTTTAATTTGACACATGATTTAACACAAGTAAGAGAGATTCAAAAAAGCATTTTAGAAAGTTATAAAGATGATTTTGGTAAGCATTTAAATAAAGATGAGGTTCAAGAAATCAATCAAACTGAACTTACTAAAATTATGCAAGTATACAAATCTATTCCAAATCAACTTGCGAAAGAAAATAAAAAGTTCCAATATAAATTGGTTGCAAGTAATGCTAAAGCAAGAAGTCATAGTAATGCAATTACATGGTTAGAAGAATTCGGATTAATTTGTAAATGTCACAATTTAAATAATTTAGAACTCCCACTTGATG
>JAZNJG010000055.1:0-25602 GCA_045577945.1 Bacilli bacterium
TTCATATCCTTCTACAGCAGGTGCTTCTGGAGCAGTTGCATCTTTACCATATTCAACTTCTACAGTTGTAATTTCTTTTCCATCTTTATCTAAGAATTTAACATTATATTTCTTAACTTCATATATTGGAGCAACTGTTAAGTCTTCAGTTACTTTACTGAAATCTTTATCCCAACCTTTGAATTCATAACCTTCTACAGCAGGTGCTTCTGGAGCATTTGCGGCAGCATCTTTATCTACAGTTACTTTTGATAATTCTTTTCCATCTTTATCAACAAATGTTACTGTGAACTTAGGTTCTGCTCCTTTATATTCAAATTCTTTTTCAAAGCAAATATCTCCATCAATGTCGATAATAACAATTTTTACTATATTAACTTTTCCAGGTTCTGCTTTTGGTAAATCAATTGTTTGCACTCCAAATTCTAAAGTTTTAAAGATATCACCATTCAAATAAATATCTAACGCGCTAACTCTAGATAAATTAATTCCTTCCTTCCAAGTTAGAGTTACTTTATCATCATATTCAGTAATTTTTTCTTTACTTATTGAACCCCAGTTATAGGCGTTTTTAAACTCAATTTCTAAATTTTTTACTGTATTGTCATAGTAATTTAATTGAACAACAATATTTAATATACCTTTTTCAAATCCACTCAACTCAATAAACTTTGTATTATATTCGATCATAGAATCAAGATATACTTTATTTGTATCTTTATTGTATATTTTCATTGATTTAATTATATCATAAGCAATGCCGTCAAACTTTATTCTTGGACAAGACAAGTTTTTACTATTCATAATTAATCCAATACTATCTTCCAAAGTTTTCTTATCTTCTTCCGCTACATCTTTTACTGTTCTATCTGATGGGGCTCTTTTTGCACGTATTAATGCAGAATCTAAAACTTCTCCGCCTTTATTAATCAATTTTGTTACAACACCATCAGGTGTAACATTTACAACAGAACAAGCTACTTGATAAGTACCACCTGCCCATCCTTTAGCTAATAATGTTTGATTTGATGAAAAGCTACTCCATGATTCGCCTCTATCACCATCAGAAGACGGAGCAACCATATAAACTGTTCCCTTTGATTCATCTGCACATAATGCATCATTGTAAATTCTATTAGAACGAACATAAATATGTGAGTTTCCACTAAAGAAAACATCTACACCATATTCATCACAAACATCAGCCCATCTAGTATAGCCGGCAGAATTTTTAGACCCGCTTCCATTAAATGTTTGATAATGTTGTACTAGGAATATATATTGCGCACTATTTTTATCTAAAACATCGCAAACCCAATCTTTTTGTGCTTGAGAGTATTCTTCTGTATTTAAACAAACAAATAGTGCATCACCATAATAGAAATAGTAACAAATATTTTCTTGTCCACTATAACCATTTTTAGGGTTATTATGACATGCGCCAAAATAGACATTTGAAGCATTGTGAGCTACAGTTGTTCCCGCTTTAGTCATCCAGTCATGATTTCCTAAAACATCTGCATACATATAATTTTTCATCCAACTTGCGCCTGCTACTTGTTGCCACCATTTATATGTTCCACCATGTGCCACAGTATCTCCAGTTGATAAAATAAAATCAACCCCGCCATTAACTTCAATTGCATCATTAATTACTGCAGTTGCATTATTTAATCTTGAAGCATTATCATAATAGGCATGAAAATCACTTGTCCATACAAAACTAAATGAGCTTCCTCCACCAGTCTTAAAATAGCGTACTTCACTTTCTTCAGTTCCATTAGAAATTTTATACATATATTCGGTAGAACTCTTTAATCCGGATAAAACCGCACCATTTTGCATAAAAGCTTCCCCAGAACAATTTGCTCCTGTAAAAGCAGTATTCATTTTACATTCTCCTTGAACTTTAACACTTTTTTCCCAATTAGTATCAGTTTTTTCAGTATAAAGAACATAACTATTTGTTAATTCCAGATCAGTGTGCCAGTTAATTCTCATTTCGGTATTAGCATCTTCACCTGGATTACATGAAATAGTATAAAAAGCATTAGAACTTGCTCCTTCTACATCAATACTAACAAAGAAGAAAAACGAACAAACAAACATTAAAATAAAAATAAATTTTTTCATAATATCCCTTTCTATATTATAATAAATATAATAATTATATTATATATTCTGATAATATTATATCATATATATATATCAAAATCAATTTAACAAATTTTTAAAAATTTAAACTTTTGATTTGAAAATGAGTTCAAAATATGATATAATTTATGAGTATCAATATACAATAATATGAAAGGAAGGAAAGATATGAAAAAATTAATGTTTTTATTTGTTCTTGTTTTTGCAATGATCGCATTTGTTGGATGTGCTGGCGTTAACCAAAGTTATGCTGACAAAGTTAATGAAGCTGCAGAAGCTAAAGAATATTTAACTTATGAAGATGTAGTAAAAGACTTAGGCGAACCTACTATTAAAGTAGCTGGCTCAATAGCTATTTTAGATGTTACTGGAGCTGCTACATGGGCAAAAGGATGCGATACTGCTGAGGATTTAGAAGCTAAAATTAAAGCTGGTGAAGCTGTTGATACAATCGTTATCACTTTCGCAAATGGTAAAGCAATGGGAGCTAAATTTGTTGAGGGACAAGCAAAAGAAGCTGAATAATTAAATTAATCTTAGAAATTAATAAACAAGATTAAAAGGTTTACTACCTTTTAGTCTTGTTTTTTATATAAACATTTAAAAAAGTCTAGTTTTATAAACTAGACTTTAATATTTTTATTTTATTTTCTTAAAGAACAAAGTGCTAATACTCTGTTCATTTCATTACGAACAATCATATAGCCTTCATCAACACCCATACCAGGTTTAGCTAAACATTGAGTTGCACCGCAAGCAATTGCAATATTTGTAGTTGTTTGTGCAGAAATATTAGTTTCATTACATGTTCCACCGCAATAACTACCTACACCTTTTTTATTACAATAAATAATTGCTTCAGCTACATTATTAACACCACCTAAGTCAGGAGTCTTAATTTGAAGCATATGACCAGCTTTATTATCAGCAAAGTAAATAATATCTTCAAGTGTATTACACCACTCATCAGCAACGATTTCAAGTTTACTACCTTTTTCTAGTAAGCCGGCAGTAATATCTCTTAAATAAGTCATTGTACCTTCACGATCACCTGTATCAACTGGGCCTTCAATTCTAATGTTAAATGGTTTAGCTTGTTCTTCTAATTTAAGTAAGTATTCAACCATCTTTTCTACATTATTGTTAAAAGCTAAACCTATTGTTCCATATACATCAATATGAATCCAAGGATTATAATCTTCATTTGAGCGATAGTTTAGAATACGATCTCTTAACCATCCTACATACTCATATAGTAATTCACCATCTTTGCCAAGTTTTGTTTCAACATTATTAATTAGTGCGTGTGGTAATACATCAGCTTCTTTAATAATCATTTTATCAACGTTAATATATCGATCATCACCAGATTGGCAGAAAATAGGTACAGCATTAAAATCTGTTAAATTAGTATCATATTCTTGACGAATAACTTCCGCCATAGTTAAATGCTTATAATTAGCAACAGCGTTTAATAAAGCTTGAGTTAAACCATATCTTATTGCTGTATGTAGTTTTTTTCCATCAACTACTAGTTTATCATATTTTTCAGCTAGTCTTCTGAAACTATCTAATTCTTCTTCTAATAACATAGGAACGATTTTTTCTTCAATAAAAGGAATAAAATCATTTGCTAAGAATAATGGATCTCTTCCGCCAGCTCCACTATATTGAACAGCAGCACAATCTCCATATCCAATTGTACCATCTTCTAAGACTAATTGAATAGAAATAGCTTCACCAGTTTGTCTTACCTTTGAAAAACCATCTGTTGCAGGTTCACCTTTATAAAAGAATCCATCATTTTGTGCACCTTTTTTTATAGCTTTTTGATCATCAAAATAAAATCCAGTATATGATTTTGATAGTAATACATTTTTAATTTTCATGTTTTCTTCTCCAAATTGTAATTAATCTTGATATGAAGGATGACCAACTAAATGACCTTTACTTACTGCATAAATGTCATCAATTGCTAATTGGAAAGAAACTGGGCGTCCTTCTAATGCAGCTCTTTCTTTGATTTTATTTTTATGGAATTCTTTAATTTCTTCTGTAAAACCTAATTTACCAAATTCAAGAATTCTAATATTTCCATCTTTGTCTCTAGCAGGAATAATTAAACCAGCAGTGAACTTACTTGGAGCATAAGGAACATCTAATAAGCCTTGTTCAAATGCTTTTACAGTCCCCACAGCTATATCTCCATCTCCCACTTTTAGAACACAATCCATTAAGCACTTAACTTCTTTTTCGATTTGATCCATTTCAGCTTGTAGTGCAGGACTATCTGGGAATGATTGTTCAGCTAGCATTGTAGTAATCATACGAGAAGCTTTGATACCTTGACCATTAGCTTCTTTTGTAGGAACACCAAATGATTCATGAGGAGTTTTTGTGATCATCTTATTAGCTTTTGATAAAGCTCCAACTGTAGATGATAAAGATATTAAACCCATTGCTTCTGATTCATCCATTGGGAAACCACCCATCCATTGATGGAATACTGTAGTTATAACTACGTCTTTATAACCGAATTTAATTAAATATTCCTCAGTTAATTTTTGTAATGTTCTTACAGCAGCAACGTCTTGAATAATACTTCCACCCATACCATAACCTACAGTAATATTCTTTACACCTTGTTCAGCTGCAAGTAATGCTTCTATAATACCTACAGTGTGTGATACTGATGGTGGAACTAATGTTCCTGTTAAAGGTCCAAATGGTTCTCTATTAATATGAACACCATGTTCTTCATAGTAACCTACTAAACGGTCACAATATTGCCAATATTTGATCGTATCTACTAAAGATACATTTTTAGCATATGGTAAATTATATGAAATTGCTCCACCTTCATTTGAAGTAAATCCACCTGCATGAACTATTTCAGCTAATAATCTAGAATCAGGAGTTCCATGTCTAGCTTGTAAAGGTACATTAACAGATTCTACAACTTGACGGCATCCCATAACACCGTGATTAACAGCTGGAAAGCCATTAAGCATATTACGATGGTTAGCAATTGTTTCTTTGATTCCGCGTTCTACTTCATTATATCTATTTTGTCTAGTATAACTATCAATTGTAGAAGGAAGGAAGTCAGCTCCTGCTTCTTCTAAATGTTGTAATAAAACAATATGATCGTGAATTAGAGGAACTCCAGCACGGGGTTGAACTAATGTTCTTCCGTTTGCTTTTTTTGCTTTTTCTAATTTAATAGCAAAGTTTTTATCTTCGGGAATTGCCTTTAAATATTCTATAGCTTTATCTAAATCTAGTTCAGGATCACTTCCTGTTTTCCAAGAAGCAAGAACTCGTTTTCTTTCATTAAAGAATTCTTCTTCAGTAAGTTTTTTATTTTTTACACCAACGTTAAAATTGTTATTCATAAAATTACTCTCCTAAAATTTCTTTAATATCTGGTAAGGTTTTTTCAATTGGTGTTCCAGGAGGATATGCCTTATTGAAACCCATTTTAATAAATCTTTTTTCAACTTCATTAAAATCTTGTTTACCAACAACGATATTTCCCCCAACAAATAGTGGGATATCACCAATGCCAGCTTCTATGCATTTTTCTCTCATACCTTGACAATCAATTTCCCCATGACCATATAATGAAGAAACTAATATCATATCAGCATTTGTTTCAATTGCAGCATTAATAAAGTCTTCTTGAGAAGATAAAACTCCAATATTTACTACATTGTATCCTTCACCTTTTAAAACATATTCTATAATTTTATTGCCAACAGAGTGAACGTCAGCACCAATTACTCCAATAACGATAGTTTTCATTTAATTACCTCTATTATTTATTATTCGTAATAAAAGCATCCAAACTATTGCTTGAATGCTTTTTATTTAATTATCAATCGATTTATCTAATAATACTATATTTATAAATTATATTTATTTAATATAAATTGTATTATTTTTTAGTATTTAGTTCTCTTAGTATAATGTGTATGTAATAAGTGATGTGCTTTTTCACTATTAGGTTGACCTAAGAATTCTTTGTAAAGTTCTTGAACGAATTGGTTCTTATGAGATTTACGAAGTTCAGCAACCTTATCAATTCCATAAATAGCATCAGCTCTTAATTTTCTAATATCGATTTCATCAGCGATATAAGCTGGAACGATTGGTTGTCCACCACCATTTATACATCCACCTGTACAACCCATGAATTCAACAAATGCATATTTTCCTGGATTTTCTTTAACTCTCTTTAACATTTCAGGCATGTGAACAGCACCATGAACAACGGCAACAGTTAATTCTTTTCCATTAATTGTTAAAGTAGCTTCTTTAATATCATCTAATCCACGAACAGCTTCAATGTCAACTTTTGCACTATCTGTTTCTTCAAGAATATCTTTAACAGTTCTTAAAGCAGCTTCCATAACACCACCAGTAGCTCCAAAGATAACACCAGCACCTGTATATTTAGCAAGTGGAGAAGTTGGAACATAGTCTTCTAATTCGCTAAAGTTAATGTCGTTTTTCTTAATCCAACGAGCAAATTCTCTAGTTGTTAATACTACATCAACATCTCTTAAACCATCATTTTCCATTTCAGGTCTTGTAATTTCAAATTTCTTAGATGTACAAGGCATAACAGAAATAACTTTAATCTTATCTTTAGCAACGCCGATCTTTTCAGCATAATAATGTTTAATTAAAGCTCCTTGGATTTGTTGTGGAGATTTACAAGAAGATAAGTTAGCCAACATTTCTGGATAGTAAGTTTCAATATATCTAATCCATCCAGGAGAACAAGATGTAAATAATGGTAATACAGTTTCATCACCAGCTAAATATTTATTTAAACGGCTAATAAATTCTGTTCCTTCTTCCATAATTGTTACATCAGCAGCAAAGTTTACATCAGTAATATCATCTAATCCTAATTTATTGAATGCAGCATAAATCTTGCCTTCAACATTAGTACCATATTTCATACCAAATTCTTCACCTAAAGCAACTCTAACAGCAGGAGCCATACAAGCAACTGTATAGTATTCAGGATTATCTACATAACTTTGTGCTAAAGCGATATCATCTTTTTCTTTTAATGCGCCAGTTGGACAAGATTGGATACATTTACCACAATAGATACATCCAGCGTTTTCAATTGGGAAGTTTAGAGCAGGTCCAACATAAGTTTCAGATCCACGATAGTTGAAGTCTAAAACTGATAAGCCTGATAATTTTTCACAAGCAGCAATACATCTTCCACAAAGTACACATTTTGAACTATCGATTTCGATAGCAGAAGAAATATTAGAAATTGTAGCTTTTTTACCAAATGATTTATCTTCACCAATTTTATTTTCGATATCATACTTACGTAATAATCTTAATAATTCACAATTGTGTTCTCTTGGGCATTTCCAACATTCGAATTTATGATTTCCAGCGATTAATTCTAAGTTAGTTTTAACAGCTGCATTAACTCTTGGAGTATTAGTTTTAACAACCATTCCATCAGTAACTTGAACTGTACAAGAGTTTTTTAATGTTCTAATTCCTTCAATTTCAACAACACATAATCTACATGAAGAATTTTCATTAATTCCTTTAAGGAAGCATAGACGAGGAATGTCTACACCAGCAACTTTAGCAGCTTCTAATACTGTGGCAGTACTAGGAACTTCAACTTGTTTACCATTAATTGTAACTTTTACCATTTCCATTTATGTTTCCTCCTACTTAGTAATTATAGCGCCAAAGCTACATGATGCTTTACATGCACCACATTTGATACATAAATTAGTATCAATAACATGTTTTTCTTTAACTTTACCAGTAATTGCACCAGCAGGACAATTACGAAGACATTTTGTACATCCTCTACAATCGTCAGTAATATAGTATTTAATAAGAGCTTTACAAGCACCAGCTGGACAAGTCTTATCAACAACATGAGCAACATATTCATCGCGGAAGTTAGCTAATGTAGATAATACTGGGTTAGGAGCAGTTTGACCTAAACCACATAATGCAGAGTCTTTAATAGTATTTGCAAGATTTTCTAACATATCGATATCTTCTAATGTTCCATTACCTTCACAAATCTTATCTAAGATTTCAAGCATTCTCTTAGTACCTTCACGACATGGAGTACATTTACCACATGATTCTTCAACAGTGAAATCTAAGAAGAAACGAGCAACGTCAACCATACAATTTTCTTCATCCATTACGATCATACCACCAGAACCCATCATTGAGCCAGCAGCAACTAAATTATCATAATCGATTGGTGTGTCTAAATGTTTAACTGTTAAACATCCACCTGAAGGACCACCAGTTTGAACGGCTTTAAATTTCTTACCATTTGGAATTCCTCCACCGATTTCATAAATAACTTCTCTTAAAGTAGTTCCCATTGGAACTTCTAATAAACCAGTGTTATTAATTTTTCCACCTAATGCGAATACTTTAGTACCTTTTGATTTTTCTGTACCAATTGAATTGAACCATTCAGCTCCCTTAAGAATAATTAATGGAATGTTTGCTAATGTTTCAACATTATTGATAACAGTAGGACGTTTCCATAAACCTTCATTTGCAGGGAATGGTGGTTTATTTCTTGGCATACCTCTTTCACCTTCGATAGAAGCCATAAGAGCTGTTTCTTCACCACAAACGAATGCACCAGCACCTAAACGAACTTCTAAATCAAATGCGAATTCAGAGCCAAATATATTCATACCTAATAAGCCACTTTCATAAGCTTGTTTAATTGCAAATTCTAATCTTTGTACAGCTAGAGGATATTCAGCTCTAACATATACATAACCTTGTGAAGCACCAATTGCATAACCAGCAATAGCCATAGCTTCAATAACTGCATGTGGATCACCTTCTAATACAGAACGGTCCATAAATGCACCTGGATCACCTTCATCGGCATTACAAATAATGTATTTAGGTCCAGCATTCTTAGCAGCAAAGCTCCATTTTAATCCTGTTGGGAAACCAGCACCACCACGACCTCTTAAACCAGAAGCTTTAATAACATTAATAACTTCTTCAGGAGTCATTTTATTAATTGCTTGTTCTAATGCAAAATATCCATCACGAGCGATGTATTCATTAATGCAAGCAGGATCAATATGTCCACAATTTCTTAAAGCAATACGTTCTTGTTTGCCATAGAAATTCATTTGACGGAATAATTTAACTTCTTTAACGCCTTCAGCATTAGTTTCTTTATATATTTTCTTGTCATATAATTTACCATTAACTAGATGATCTTCAACCATTGGAGCAACATCTTTAACTGTCATATGACCATAGAATGTTTCTTCTGGAAATACTACTACTACAGGTCCTTTTTCGCATAAACCAAAGCATCCACTTTGGAATACAGTAACATCTTTATCTAAGCCTTTTTCAGCTAATACTTTATCAAATTCTTCTTTTATATGATCTGAATGTGATGACATACAACCAGTACCACCACAAACTACGATTTGTTTCTTTTTAGATGATAATCCATCTACTTCTCCACGAAGTTCAGGATCGCGAAGAGCAATTTTCGCAAGATTCTCTTCCTTTATTTTCTTTAATTCTTCTAAAGATTTCATTTTGCCTCCTAAAATTTTAATGATGTTTTACTAATTATTTCTAAATATTTTTTGGATTTAACCAATACAGTAAGACAATATTTCGTATTATTTATTTAATAATTCTTTTAAAGCTTCTTTAGCCATGTTTGGAGTAGCTTTTCCGTAAACTTGACCATCAATTGTGAATACAGGCGCAAGTCCACAAGCACCGATACATCTTGTAGCTCCTAATGTGAATTCTCCATCTTCACTAGTTTCTCCAGGTTTAATCTTTAAAGCATTAGCAAATTCATCTAATACTAATTGAGCACCTCTTACATAGCATGCAGTACCTAAACAAACATTGATAATATGTTTTCCTGTAGGTTCAATTGAAAAACGTGAATAGAAAGTTACAACGCCATTAATTTTAGCAATACTTTCTCCTAATTCTTCAGAGATGATTTTTTGAACTTCTAGTGGAATACATCCGAAAATTTCTTGTGCGTCATGTAATGTAGGCATAAGAGGACCAGGTTTTTGTTTATGCTCATTAATTCTTTCTTTTAATTCAGCAACTTGTTCTTCTTTTAAAACAAACTTAACACTCATAGTAAATTTCTCCTTTTTCTACAATTACATATTATATCACATTTTTTCATAAAAATAAACACCTTTTTTAAGATATTATGAAACTATTTTTGGAATTATTAAACAATATTCTATTAACATCAAAATAAAAATTAAAAACACCTCTGAAACAACAGTTTACAAAGGTGTTATTATTTCTTTTATTAAATAAATATTTCCTATACTTTATTGCCTATTTATTATAATTTTTCTTTAGTAAATTCACAAACAATAATGACATAAGCATAAATAAAGTCCATAATTTCATTCCTGAATTACATCCACTACTTTGATCTTGCGTAATAGTTTTAACGTACAATGTAAGATCACTTGTTACCACATCATCAAATAACTTAGTGCATTCTTTATCACTATAAAGCTCATCATATCCTTTTATTTTATTGTTATGTAAAACTACAATTTCTGACTCAGTTTCACCCTCAACGATTTTAACTTTATATTCTTTAAGTTTTCCATACAATGTTAAAGCACCAGTTACTACACCATCAAATATGTTTTGATAATTCTCATCCAAATACCAATTCGTAATTCCTTCCTCAACATAATCAATTTTTTCTTTATACTTATATTCTATGATTTTTTCTGTTGAAGATATAAACTTAACTTCGTATATATTAGGAATAAACTTAGGATATAAAGCAAAATCATTTGAAACTAAAGAATCAAAATCATATTTATTAGTACATTCAACGTCTGTATACCAACCTTCAAGAGTATAATGTTCTTTTGTTAGATTGATATTTTCTATTTTATTACCATGATCATATTCAGTTTCTAAATGTACAAAATAATTAAATTTATCAACATTTGTATAGTCATCATCTTCATAATTCACATCATGATAAGTAATTTTGTACTTATTAGCAGTCACATCAAAAATTTCTACTTTGGTATCTTTTGTTATCTTTATAATTACACTGTTATTTTCTGGAAGATATTTTTTATTATTTACTTTCAAATAATAATTAGATTTATTATAATTTTCATCAAGCTTAATATTTAAAATAACCTCAGAATTTTCTAATATTTTTTCATCAGTAATAGAGGCTTCAATTATAAATCCTTCTCCTTTAGGAAGAGTTAATTTATAGAATTTTGGTTCATTTACAATTATCATATAATGTTTTAATATGCCGTTTTCCTGAGTTAATAAATAAACAATTCCTGTATCTTTAATAGAAATTTGTTTGCCATTTACTTCCACATTCATATCTTTATCATATGCAATGTTTAAAACTTCTTCTGAATCATTAATAATGAAATCAGTTAGATTATTAATAGATTTTACATTAAATTCACTTTCTTTCTTTAATTCAAAGAACCTTTCGCTGATTTCATCATTTTTACTTATTAATTTATAATATACCATTTCATTTGTATAGTTAACATCATTAAAATTATAAACAATATCTACAACTTCCTTTTCTTTATTATATAAGACGGCACCAAATAAGCTTCCAAAAGCCTTAATCTTATCATCCATTACCCTAAGGAAGCCATTAATATTATCATCAACGTTTGAGATATTAGGAATTGTCTTTTTGTTATATAATTTCATCATATTTTCAATTGTTTCTTTAACTACTGTACTAGATGAAGCAATTGTAGAATAATCATAGTAAGCTGAACCTTGAATAACATCAAACTTTTCATTAAACAATAGTTGCTTCATAATTTCTTCACTATCAGTTATTTTTTTAACCGATGTTTCCCCACTAGATAAGCGATAAAAACCATGAGCAATATATAGTTTCACATAGTCATTTTCTTCTTGAAGTTTTTTATTAGCCTCAGTAATAGCATTAGCCCACCACTCAACTATATCGGCATAAGGAACTTCCGTATTTTTGAAATTAAAATATACTTGCGGAGCAATCCAATCTACCCAACCTTTTTCAGCCCATAATAAACTGTCAGCATAAATATCAAAATATGAACTATAAGCATAATTATATACATTAGCTCCTTCAATTCTTCCGTCTACTTTTCTTCCTTTAGATGTCCAAACAGCTGCAGGCTTAGCCCCAAACTCTACTGTTTTCCCTTGCTCTTCATTAACCATTTTAATCATTTTAGATATACTTGAAATTAACTTATTAACACTTCTTCTTCTAAAGTCTGCTAATGTTTCATTATTGTCACGATATTGGATATATGTGTTATAATCTGAGTAATTGTCATTGAATGCTGTATCAGCTTCAGTGTATTCCCCTAAAGTATTAACTACTTTTTCAGCCTTACTAGAATTTGTTGAATCAAGATAAAAATAATCATCAAAATGAACACCATCAATATCATAATTACTAACAATTTCTTGTACAGATTTCATAACAAAGTTTTGAACCTTTGGTTCTCCTGGATTTAGAATAATTTTACTATCGCTATCCCCAACAAGAATCATATCTTTATTTCTTTTAGCAAAGTTTTTATCATCTAATCCATTTAATGTTTCTTCAACTTTCGCAATAACCGTTTCATCATCTTCATAATTAGAATTGTTGGAGAAAAGAGTTGAGTAGCTTACACGATATGCGTTCAACCAGCCAAAAAATTTCATACCTCTTTTATGAGTTTCCTCAATCATGTATGCTAGTGGATCCCATTCTTCGTTAGTATCAGGATCAATAATAGCTTTTCCTTGATATCCTCTTAACCATTTGCTCCAAGGGTTTAATTCCGACTTATAATAAGCATCATTATTTGGCCTAATTTGAAATAAAATTGTATTTATATTGATGCTTTCAAGTTTATCTAATACTTTAGAAAATTGGGACTTATAAGCAGATACAGTTGATGCTTGACCAAAATCACCATTCCAAACAGTACTTACCCATACTCCTCTCATTTCTTCAAGTTCATAAGTTTTTTCATCGGCTATATAAACATTATCATTTGTGCCTAAATGTTTAATTTCTTCTCCGTTTATCGTTAATACTTCATCTGCTAAAACCGTAATTCCTGAAAATACAAATAACAAAAGCAATATAATTCCTAAAATTTTTTTCATACTCTATCCTATCATATAATATTTTTATATTAATATAAATTTTATACTGTCTTTATCTTCTATATATTCTTATAAAATTAAATATTTTATCTTCTAATTCTTTAGTAAGTAACTTTGGATCTAATCTCCAAGTCCAGTTTCCTCCAAGTTTTGAAGGAGTGTTAAGCCTAGATTCTTTACCTAAATGCAAATAATCATTAATTGGAATAATTACCCTATTGGACACAGAAGATAAGACAAGTTTTATTAATTTATCAATAAACTCATCTATCTTATCATTAGATCTAACATCAATATTATCACACCCTAGGTATTCACAAGCAAATTTTAATGAATAATCATCAGTTGTTTGAATCCATTCTTTTAACGGCATATTATCATGAGTTCCCGTATAACTAATAGAATTAGCTTCATAGTTATGAGGCAAATAGCAACTATCGTCATTAGCATCAAAAGCAAACTGAAGAATTTTCATACCTGGGAAACCACTCTTCTTTAGTAAAATGTGAACATCTTCAGTTAAAAATCCTAAATCCTCTGCTATAATATCTAGTTCTCCTAACTCGTCCTTTATTTTATTAAACAAGTCTATTCCCGGGCCTTTTACCCATTCGCCATACATTGCGGTTTCATGCCCATAAGGAATAGAATAATATGATTCGAATCCTCTAAAGTGATCAATTCTGACAACATCATATAACCTAAATGATTCCTTAATTCTCTTAATCCACCAAGAATAATTATCCTTTTTCATCAATTCATAATTATAAATTGGATTTCCCCATAATTGACCTGTACTACTAAATAAATCAGGCGGAACACCTGCCACACATTTTGGTTTTAACTCTTCATCTAGCAACCAATTTTTAGGATCGCTCCAAACATCACATGAATCAAGAGCCACATATATAGGCATATCGCCGATAAGTTTAATACCATTATAATTTGCATATTTTTTCAATTCATTCCATTGCTTGAAAAACTGATATTGAAGAAAAGTCCAATATGTAATTTCTGATTCATTATCTTTTATATAATTTTGAATAGTTTCATAATCTCTTAACTTATATTTGTCTTCCCATGATAGCCAACTACTATTTGATAAACTTTTTTTAATTGACATATATAACGAATAGTTTAAAAGCCAATGCTCATTTTGTTCTTTAAATCTATTAAAATTAGTAAACTCTTCATTGTTTATTTTCAAAACCTTAGAAAAATTATTAAAAGCTTTTCTAAACAAATCAAATCTCGTATTATATAACCAACCATAATCAATCTCATCTTCCACAGGTCTAAGATATTTATTTACCTCATCTCTACTTAAAAGATTATCTTCTACGAGTAAATCTATATCAATAAAGTATGGATTCCCCGCAAATACAGAAAATGATTGATAAGGAGAATCCCCATATGATGTCGGGCCTAATGGAAGTACTTGCCAATATTTTTGACCACATCTTTTCAAAAAGTCAACAAACTCAAACGCCGCTTTCCCTAAAGTACCAATCCCATATGGACTAGGTAAACTTGAAACGTGAAGTAATATCCCACTTTCTCTCATAAAATAATCCTTTCTAAAACTTTAAATTATTATACCACGATTTGTCCTTTTTTACAATTAACAATTTCTTGAAATCTACTTCATGATAAAAAAAGCACAGGAAACTTTTCCTATGCTTACTTTTCCTATGCTTATTTATATCTATGTAAAATATTAATATCCTAAAAATATATCTTTTATTAAACACCATAAAATATTAATAACACTAGCTCTTTCTACCTCTTCTAATATCACCAAATCAACCTTTTTATAATGACTATTATTAATATATATATTTACATAATTATTCTCTAACCCATTTAACTCTACTTCTTTTTTAATATCTAGTTTATTATTACCTTTTTTAACTAAGATATTTATCTCTTTTGGAACAACTACGGTATAAACACTAGGTTTGCATTTTATATCTTTTACTATTTCTATAACTTCTTCTTTTTCACATATTTTAATTAACTCGTATGAAGATACTCCATATTTTAACATAGTCATTATTTCTGAATTTCTTTTTGCTGGAGAGGATCCTCCCATTACTACTGATACAAATCTTATGTTGTTTTCTTCCATTGTGGCAGTAAGACAATAACCTGCGTCATTTGTCCATCCAGTTTTTAAACCATCAACATTTTTATA
The DNA here is from genome assembly GCA_045577945.1 of Bacilli bacterium. GTDB lineage: Bacteria > Bacillota_I > Bacilli_A > ML615J-28 > CAG-698 > CAG-698. Next base: position 15,572 of record JAZNJG010000055.1, read on the forward strand.
AAACCTTACTAATTTATTTGTATTAACAAGCCAAAACTCTTTTTCAGTTCCTTTTCTTAAATAATCCTCATATATAGATGTATACTTTAAAATCTCAGGATGATTAGTAACTAAATAAGAACCCATTATCCCCATATCGTGAGCACACGAATAATGATTATCTTCGGGTAATCCATTAGGATTTACAAAATTTGTATCATTACAACCAATTTCCCTAGCTTTATCATTCATCATTTTTACAAAATTTTCTTCAGTTCCTCCAATTCTTTCAGCCAGACAAACAGCTGCATCATTAGCACTCGTAATTGCTACACCTTTCAACAAATCATGAACTGACATTTCCTCACCAGTATCCAAATAAATTGTTGTTCCACCCATCCTAGAAGCATTTTCACTTGCCACAACCATTTCGCTATATTTTAAATTCCCTTTATCTATTTCTTCCATAACCAAAATCATTGTCATAATTTTTGTCATACTTGCGGGAGGTCGATGTTCTTTGCTATTTTTTTCATATATTATTGTATTTGTGGAAGTTTCTATTAATATTGCACTAGGAGATTCTATACCTAAATCTACTTTATCATTTATAAATGAATTATTTTGCGAATTAGTTTGTAGGTTTTCTTTTGCCTTTGTGCTAGTTATATTGATAGCAAACGTTATTAAAGTAATCATTAATACTACCATTATTTTTTTCAATTTAATAAATATTTTATTTTTCATTTATGTCACCAATACAATATATTTAATTATTTATAATTTAATTACTTTAAAATAAAAAATAAAAACATACACAAGCTTACTTGTATATGTTTTTACTCTTTCTTATTTCTTATCAAATTTTATAGATATTTATTTTATTATAAATATTATTTATATTTATTTTGTTATAAATATTATTTAACTTTCCCAATAATTAGTATTTCATTTATTGGAGTTTCTAGAATTAATGATAATGCCAAAAGATTTTCAATGGTTGGTAGAGACTGTCCCCACAACCATTTATAAATTGCCTGAGGATGTTCAAGAGACAATGCATCTTGTATATCTCGAACAGAAATCTTTTTAGCATCCATCAATTTACGAATATTTAATCCTGTATTAACTAAATCAATTACAGGATATTGTATTTTTACTTTATGCATTTCTCTCACCTCTTTCTCTCTTACAATTCTAGATTATCAAAGATTTTATACTTTTCTAATGACTCCATCATAAAATCATATGGGGTTTTAGATAAACCGTTCATGACCATAGAAATTATTTTATCACTAGCACCACTTACTAATTTAACATTCTTCTCATTCATTGTTACAGGTAAATGAACATTACGAGCTGCTACGTTCCAGAAAACAAGTTCTGGAAAATCATACCCACAAAGTTCGTATTTTTGTTTGAACGATTCAAATGTAGACATTCCTTCAGCACAAGCATCAAATTCCATATCACTAATTATTACAATCTTCTTAATCATATCTTCTTTTGATACTTTATTGCTAACAGCTATCTTTAAAATTAAATTATATACTTTACTAATGTTTGTATTTGAACATTCATTAAAACGGTTCGCATACATTACTTTGTCAAATATACTATCATTCTCTTCTAAAGTAACTAATTTAGGATTTGTACTAAATGTAATGAAAGAATTTTTAAATGGTTCAGCTAGTTGCTCAGAAAACAAAATTGCTAAAGATGTTGCTATAGTTAATGGCATCACAGTACCACCAAAAGCCCAAGTCATTGACCCAGATCCATCTTTTACAACTATGGTATTTTCTGTAAACTCATTTCTATCAAAAGATTTCCAAGTTGCATCTAAAGAATCCTTAATAGACTTTATCATATCAGTATTTTTTTCAAAACGAATATCCATACACTTTTTTACTACTTGATAAGGATATAAAGCAGCAGTATTTATTTTAACTTCTCCTCTATTTACCTTTTTAATAAATTCAGTGTATCTTTCTTTGTCATTTCTTATAAAAGCATCTATATATTTATGAGCTGCTACTGATGGTACATTTTCATATAAAAAAGTATATTCTTTTTCACGTAAATTATTCTCAATAATTAAACCCTCACGTAAGAATGATAAAGTTTTACGATATTCTTTTCGTGACATCTCTAAGTAATCACAAAGCCTATTAGCTAGTGCTCTAGTTTCTGAACTAGATGTATTAATTGAAGGCATCCATTTAGCTAATAAGCTAATAGATTTTCCGTTCTTCTTTTTTTGGATATCTTCAGCTAATTGATTCTTGATATAAGAAATGATTTCTTGCTTAACTGGTGTAGTTAATAACACAAATAAATCATCATATCTTCCATACTCAGGTATGTATTCGATTAATTGTTTCGCAATTTCAGGATAAAAATTACCTAAGTAATTTAATATCATCCTAAACGTATTTCTTTCACCCAATCCGCCTCTTATATCTCTAGTATAGAATAACAATTTAATTGCGATTAAACGGTCTTCATTAAAGGCTTTTACAAACATTGGAATTATTTGACTATAGTTATGTCTCATACCTCCAATTAATGCATAATAATCTAGACAATATGAGCCACTAGTTGAAAATGCTTTGTCGCCATTTTCAGTAAATGCGTTATTTAATTGTTCTTTTAAGGCATCAATGTAATTCATTTGTCTTCCTCCATCTATATAATTTATTAATTACTTTTTAAAAGGGGCTACATAAGTAGCCTACAAGATACCATTTCACTAACTTCGTCCCAAATCGAATTGCTTAATATAATAATGTTGCTGTTGATATCTTCCTTAAACAAGACACATAAAATTGTTATTAAATGAAAAGCTTGTGACTAATCAATTTAAATAAATTGCACCATTTTTCAGATCATGCTTATTTTTTCTCTTTTCTTTTTTATGTCTTAAGATGGCTGTTAGTGTCTTTACAATCAGTATTATATCATAAGTCACAATCTTATGTCTATAAACTGGTAGTTTAAAATAAATAATTTTTTTAAAAATACTAATTTATTTGCAATTTTAAATATTTTCTTTTATAATAATACTAATATGATTGGAGGAACTATTATGTATAATAAAAATGCATGGGAAAAATATTCAGATGCTGAATTAAAAGAATTAATGGCTTTTTGTGAAGAATACAAAGAGTATATTACTAAAGGTAAAACAGAGAGATTATGTGTTGAACTAAGTGAAAAATTAGCTCAAGAAAAAGGATTTATTCCTCTATCTGACGCAAAAGAATTAAAAACTGGTGATAAAGTTTATGCCATAAATAAAAATAAAAACATTTGTGTATTTGTTGTGGGGAAAAAACCTATTACTGATGGCATTAGAGTTTTAGGAGCTCACATTGATTCTCCTCGTTTAGATATTAAGCAAAATCCTTTATATGAAAAAGAAGGATTTGCAATGCTTGATACTCATTACTATGGTGGAATTAAAAAATACCAATGGGTTACTCTTCCACTAGCTTTACATGGTGTGGTTATCAAAAAAGATGGAACTACAGTGAAAATTGAAATAGGTGAAGATGCTAATGATCCTATTATTGGAATTAATGATCTACTAATTCATTTATCTGGTGATCAAATGCAAAAACCAGCTGGTAAAGTTATTGAAGGTGAAGATTTGGATTTAACTTTAGGAAGCATGCCTCTTAAAGGGGAAGAAAAGAATGCCGTTAAAGCTAATATTTTAAAAATCTTAAAAGAAAAATACGATTTTGACGAAGAAGATTTCTTAAGTGCTGAAATTGAAGTAGTTCCTGCAGGTGCAGCTCGTGATTTCGGATTAGATAGAAGTATGATTTCTGGTTATGGTCATGATGATAGAGTTTGTGCCTACACATCTCTAAAAGCTGTTTTGGATATTGAAGCCCCTGAATATACTTCATGTGCTATTTTAGTAGATAAGGAAGAAATTGGTAGCGTTGGGGCAACTGGTGCTCATTCTGTATTCTTTGAAAATTGCATTTTAAAACTATTAGCTCTTCAAGGTAAAGAATCATTATTAGCTTTACGTGAAACAATGGAAAATACAAAAATGCTATCTAGCGATGTAAGTGCTGGTGTTGACCCATTATTCTTGGGTGTAAATGATCCTAAAAACGCTGCATACCTAGGTAGAGGAGTTGTATTTAATAAATACACTGGTTCTCGTGGAAAAAGCGGATGTAATGATGCTATGCCTGAGTATATCGCATGGTTAAGAAAAATCATGGATGAAAACAATGTTAACTTCCAAACTTCTGAACTTGGTAGAGTTGACCAAGGTGGTGGTGGAACTATCGCTTATATCTTAGGAAACTATAATATGAATGTTATCGATTGTGGAGTTCCAGTACTAAATATGCATTCTCCATGGGAAGTTGTTTCTAAAGCTGATGTATATGAAACATACAATGCTTATAAAGTTTTCTTAACAAAATAAAAATAAATAAGGAGTTTTAACCGTTTAATGGTTAGAACTCCCTTTTTTATTACCTTTAAAAATCAGATTTAATTGTCCCAGTTATTTGAGCATTGTAAATATTGGCATATACACCATTCTTTTTCATTAATTCTTCATGATTTCCTTCTTCTACTTTTAAACCGTGTTCTAAAACGATTATGTTATCAGCATCAAAAATCGTAGATAAACGATGAGCAATTACTATAACTGTTCTATTCTTGCAAACAATTTCTAAACCTTTTTTTATTATAGCTTCGGTTTCAATATCTATATGCGATGTTGCTTCATCCATAATTAAAATAGAAGGATCTTGAATAATAGCTCTTGCCAAAGAAATAATTTGTTTTTCACCAGCACTCATATTATTACCAGCTCTTGTGATCTTAGTATGTATACCGTCTTTAAACTTGTTGATTAGTTTTTCACCGCCCATTTGAATCAAAACACTTTCAACCTCTTGGTCAGAAACACCATTTTTACCAAATTTGATATTTGAAGCAATAGTGCCTCTAAATAAAATAGGTTCTTGTAATACTATGCCAATATGCTCTCTATATGTTCTTTTTGATAAAGTATTAATATCTTGACCATCTAAATATATATGCCCTGATTTGATGATTTTTTTATCTTTACTAAATCTTAGATCGCTATTAGCTAGTTTTAAATTATTATCAACTTGTTTAGTTTCTGCATTAACTATATCCATTATTGGGTCTTTTATTATGTGATCTTTTAAATCATAAAACCTCAACAATAAATTCATTAACGATGATTTTCCAGAACCAGTATGCCCCACTAAACCTACCATTTGTCCTGCTTTAACATCAAAGCTAACACCCTTCAAAACAAATTCATCATCAACGTATGAAAACCATACATTATCAAATCGAATATTACCTTGATATCTTGGAATAGGGTGTTTCTCATCTGATTCTTGAATTCCATCAATTATTTTATAAATTCTATTCATTTGAACATTTGAGTGCTCAAAAGTACTTACTTGATTTAATAATATGCTTATTGGATTAACAATCTTTAGTAAATACTCATTATATGCATATATTAACCCCGCCGTTATAACAATTTCACCAACTGATAATTTTTGTATTCCAAAGAAGGCTACAATTGCTACAGTAATTACTGCTCTTAGAACATTTAGTAAATTCCAACCTCCAATTATATGTAGCTTAACTTCTTTTAATTGTTCATCTTTATATACAGTACTTATATCGTTAAATTCATTAATTGTGTGGTTCTTAAAATTAAATATTTGAAGAATGTTAATGCCATTAATAATTTCATTTGTTTTAGCAGTTATCATACTTCTAGATTCGTTAACTTTTTCAGCAATGTTTTTTAACTTTCGCAAATATATCTTTATCCATATATAAGCAAAAGGATAAATAATAAATGAAAGTAAAGCAAGTAAAGGGTCAAGATAAAACATCCCTACATATGCAAAAACAAAACTAAGAATAGCATTAAGAAAAACATTAATTGTTAAACGATATAAGTTTATAATGCCATCAACATCATGAGTTATTCTAGATGCAGTTTTACCTGCAGGTTCTGATTCAAATTCAGAAAGAGGTAATCTCTCAATTGCTTTAAAAGCTCTTGTTCTTCCTTCTTTTGCCAAATAAGAAATAACCTTATTATTAGAAATCCTATGAATATATGAAACGATGATAGAAACAATTGTCTTAATAGTAATTAAAATAATAGATAACCAAATAATTGACATCACAGGGTTATAAAATGTTTTAACGTCATCTTTAGCTATTTTTATAGTCTCATATATTTTCGTATCATAAGTAATAGTATCGTTCAAAGAATCTTCTACTTTAACTTTAACTATAAGTTTACCATCAACTATTTCATTGATTCCTGTAACTACCTTATCATTAACTAAATAATAATCTTTGCCAATAATGACTATACTGGCATCTCCAACTATTATATCATCTTCATCAAGATGTCTTTGTTGTTTATAAAATCTATTATTAAATTCAATAGTCTTGTCATCCAACTTTTCAACAATCACCCAAGGATACTCTACTCCTGACAATCCTTCATCTAAAACATTTTTAACTAAAATTGGAGAAACTAATTCTAATGCCTGTATAATCAAAATCATTATTATACTTAACACGATATATCGGTAATGTCCTTTTAAAATCGAAAACAATCTTTTAAAATTCAATAAAATATTTGAATTTTCCTCATTATTTTTGTTATCTAAACCCTTATTTTCTCTGTTAGTCTTTCTATTAGTCTTTCTCATATCGATCACCTTTTAATTGTTTTAAATATTGCTCTTTGTACCAATTATCATAACTCATTAGTTCTTCTTGTGTTCCGATATCAGTAACTATACCATTATTCAAAACAATTATCCTATCAGCCTTTGAAATACTTGCGAAGCGATGGCTGATGATTATATTTGTTTTACCGTTTCTCATTTGTTTTAAATTATTGATAATATTCTCTTCTGTAATTGCATCCACTGCACTTAAACTATCATCTAAAATTAAGATTTCAGGATCCTTTACTAATGCCCTAGCAATTGATAACCTTTGTCTTTGCCCACCAGAAAGGGATCCACCCAATTCAGAAACCATTGTTTCTATTCCTTTTGGCAAATTATTTAAATCTTTTCTAAAATCTGCACCATCAACTGATAGCATTACCTCTTCATCAATTGCATTTTCATTGCCTATCAAAATATTCTCTTTTACTGTTCTCCTAAATAATATATGTTTTTGGGGAACATAACCTATAAGATTTCTAATATCACTAATGCTATAATTTTTAATACTTGTATTATCAATTAAAATATCTCCAACATCATAATTATATTCTCTCAACAATTGTTTTATTAGTGTAGTCTTACCTGAACCTGTTCCCCCAACAATACCAATTGTTTCTCCACTTTTTATCTCAAAAGATACATTATTAAGAACTTGTTCAGTATTATATTTAAAACAAAGATTATCAAATTTTATCGTATTAAATTTTTTAATTGAAATTGGATTATTGCAATCTATAACATTAGGTTTAATATTCATAACCTCCTGAACCCTAGTATTGGCAATAGTAATCGAGTTGACAAAATTTAATACTCCACTTAAGCCAACTAATGGTCCATATAGCATCCCAACATATATTAAAAATGAAACAAGTTCACCAGGGGAAATATTATTATTTACAACCAAATAACATCCTAAAGAAATAGCAATAGTATATGATATTGCATAAACCATTTCAAACATCGGTTGAAAAGATGCCTCAAATGCTAAAATAATCTTCCAAGAATCAACATCATCATCAATTGCTTTTTTTGTCTTAGCGTAATCTTCATCTTCTTGTCCATAAGCTCTTACAGTTTTAACTCCTTCAATTGACTCTAAAACATTTTCAGTCATCTTTGAATATATTTCTTGATGTATTTTATAATATTTTCTTTTTTCTTTTCTTTTTTTATTCAAAATAACAATTGCTATAGGCATAAATGTTACCGACGCGATTGTTAAAATTAAATTTATTGAAATCATCATCACAAGTGATGATATAATCATTGCTATATAGTAAATCAACTGTTGTAGAAAAGTTGTGGCAAGAACAGTTAAACTGTTTAAATCATTAGATGCTCTTGCAATTAAATCACCTTTTGTATAATTTTCATATGCTTTAGCATCTAAGTCGAACAGATGATCAATATATTTTTCTCTCAACCTGTATGACAAATCATGACCAAGATAGCTAATAATATAATGATAGAAAATATTAAATACATATGTAATTAGCGGGATAAACAATAACAAAAACAAAAAGACAACAAGAGATTCCTTTGTTATTGTTCCATTCGCAATCTCATCTATTGATAATCCTAGTATTTTTGCGGGAAATACTGGCAATACTGATACAATTAATAATAAAAATGCACAAAAGGAATATTTTTTCCACTCTTGTTTAAAAAACCATCCTATATGTTTGAAAGCATCCTTCATTTTTTCACTTCCATTTCTTGATTTATATCTTTATTTATTATTTATAAAATAAAAAACAAGATTAATATAATATATTTTTTAAATAATTATTTAATCTTGTTCAATGTTCTATAATGGTATTTATTATATTAATTAAAATGTTTATTTATTAACATTATCAAATCAGTGATTCTTTGCTTGAATTGAGGTTGAGGATAATGTTCATCTTGAATAATCTTTAAAGCTTTATTTGAGCAGTCAAAGATATTATAGTGAATCATATATTTACTTGCAAATTCTTCTTCATCATAAACCTTATTCTCTTGAATAATTTCATAAGCAATATCCAATCCTTCAAGTAAATAAGCCGCTTTTTCCATTCCTTCTCTTTGATAATCATGAGGAATATATGAAGGAATCATATAATTATGTAATGCTTTGAAGAATAATTTATCCATTTCAATAGCTTTTTGAGGGAAAATATATGCAAGCCCTTTTTCCTCTCTCAAATTTAAATCGTTTTTCTTTTCTTTTTTAAATTCATTTGGATAATCTATCAATAAATCAAAATAGTCTTCAAATCTTTTGCAAGCGTAAACATCCCCAGGTTTATTCATACAACAATTCTTATATAACTTGCCACTATTGCAGAAACATGGTTCGTTCTTTCCTATAGTATTTGATTTATCAACTTTAGAAGCACTAATAAAATTATCCATCATTTCCTTTTTCTTTTGTGCTCTTAATTTATTCTTTTCAGATATTTTTTGAGATTCTGGTACAATGAAATCTTTTGGAAAATCATATATTCTATGCACATACACTCTATTAACAAATGAATACTCTTCTATTATATTAGTTACTCTAGAATAACCATCATATGTAAACATTCTATCTATGTAATTATCATACTCTCCAATAACTGATTGATCAAAAGCTTCGCTGTGGACAATCTTTCTCATCTTATCAATCATTGGGAAAATATGGAATTCCGCTATATAAACTGCAACTTGAGTAAGTAAATCTACTTCCTCTTCACTTGGTTCCTTGTCCTCAATTGCTTTCAAATGTGAATTTACAAAATAATTCAAAACATTTGGATGTATTTTTTTCTCACTTCCAAGTTTAAAGAATGCCATAAGAGCTTGACTTCTAGAAGTTTCATCAATATCTTTATCATTTATAAAACTTAATAATAATTTATGATCACCATTAAAAGTTTTATAAATAATTGTAGCTAAATCATTTGATGGTAAATCTTCAAATAGGTAATAAGAATTATTAGTTGCTTCGGTAAATGCTTTTAATATTATTGGAAAAACACTTTGTTCTTCTTTATAAGCAAAATACAAAATAGGAAATAAGTAATAATTTTTATGGTACTTAGCCTTTTCTAATATAAAACTTTTTTTGTTTTTTAGAAAATTATTTAAATGTTGAGTTAATGTTCTCTTTACAAGTTTATAATTATTATTTAATACTTCTAAATACAAATCTAATTGTTTATTAGACTCAATGGAAAACTCATTAGAAAGCAAACTTATTACTTCTTGATGTGTAATAAGGCTGTTAGAATTATTATCTTGATT
>JAZNJG010000056.1:0-12557 GCA_045577945.1 Bacilli bacterium
AATACTAATTGCTTTACCGTGATGATGTCCCCAGCTCAAAAATGCTGCATTACAAAGTACATGATCTATGTGGGGTAATCCGCTTTCTGAATCAATTAACTCACCTTTATCAATTGCCGTCAGATGTCTCAACAGTGCTGCTTTGTACCTCTTCCAAAAGTCCGGTAGATTCTGCCAACTGTTCTCCGAATACTTCTGAGCACCCATTGTCAGTACTTTCGCAATCGATTCCACTACACTCAGTGGGACTAGATCCATCCTAATCTTGTTCTGATCGTACTTCTTCGCTGTTTCCATAATTAAAATCCATTATTATTTCACCACTTCTGTAGTTTTTTAATTCAACCAAACTATTATAGTTCGACTGGCGAATCTTCGCTCTCTATTTCCTGGTGACCATACTTTTCAATTAAATGGTTAATCATGTTAGCTACTACTACCTTTGGTTCTCCATCTTCTGCTTTAGTAAGGTAATCTGCAATGTCTTCTACATACTCGGCATAAGTAAGAGTATAATCTTCAATCTTTTTACTTACTATTGCAAGTAATGTCATATGTTCTGCACTCAATTGGATGTTCTTAGCAGAGTCCAATTCTAATTGCCACAGAACTTTGGATTCTTCATGTGATTGTCTTTCCATCATATTATTTAATTATTTCAATATCTGGGTTCCATCCATTTTCATCGGTTGTAATACGATTATCTATCCGAATCGATGGATCATTTTTGTCATTATACATTGTTATTATTTTATAATCATCCGTGTATCTTATTATATTTTCCAATACTGGTTTTTCACCACGTTTTGCTGCTTTAATTGCATTTTTTACAGCAATTTTGAAAAACGTTAAATACAGTCTGTTATATTTACCATAACCACTTAACCAGTTTGTTAATAACTTTATTGGAAACAATCCCAATGCGATGACGAACATCACGATCTTAATCGGTAATGCTAGAGTTTTACCTATAAATTTAATTACATTCATTGTCTTTCTTTTATTAAAACGTTTGCTATACAACCTGCAGCCCATCCTACCAAGTAGGCATACGCTTCATTGCCATCTGTAAAATCCTCAGAGTTACACCCACATACTTCATAAAAGTAATCTGCAATATGCACTGACTCATGTGCTGTGGTGGAAGTATCCATATCATTTATTCTGAATATCACAAGTAATAACCCAAGTGTGCCAGTACTTCGTTCTTCTACAACGTAACATCCTGCAATTGCATTATCTTCCGCAGAAGATAGTTCTTTTTCAATGTCTTTATCTATCTCTTTCCAACCAGGTAAGTTCTTATAGAAGATATACCGTTTAGTCAACACCGTAGGGTCTTCTTCATCACAGTTAACAATCCATAGACTTCTTGGATACAGCGTTTCGTATTTGTGTATTTTCATTTTTAAATTTCTTTTTTAATTTAATCTTAAATAAGTAAGCAAACATAATATCTTTAACATTATTATCATCGGATATTGTTTGTCTTGCAAATTTGAATGGACTGTTGCATATTACTTCAACAACTTGATATGGTAAATTATATTTGTTAGATAGCTCTGTGTATATTGATACTTTCTTATTTGGTATCATTTTATAGACTTCTTGTTGTAGTATTTATTATTTTCAAACATTTCTCCAAGTGAGCCCTCAACAAGTGTATTTGGCCTTACAGCATTTATTGCAAATACAACTTCATCATCAATCAATGTTTTCATGCTGCTAAGTAATCTTGTTGACTCTTTCTTTGAGTATGGCTTCTTTGGAATAAATGCATCTATATCATATTTGTAAAACCAACCTCTTACAAACATAAATGATGAGTTTCCAAACGGATCTACAAGTATACCATTATAAGGTAATTGTTTACCGCGAATCTTTGCCCACATTCTGTCCCACAGTGAATACTTCTTGTATAGAACAACTGAACCTGCAGGCAAGTTATCAAACATTATCTTCTTCATTTAATTTCAAAACTATAGTTATTTGAATTCTATCTTTAATCACATCTGGCATCAGAATCTTATTTACATACATTTCATCATCTGCCTTACCTTGTACTATCAATCCGTTCTCTCTAAACTTCTTGATATACCTACTAAGGTTATCCGGAGTAGTACCAGTCTCATCTTTTATTCGCTTTCTGTGAGCAGCATCAACTATGTTTTTATTAACCCCAGGAGTTGTTTTATACTCGGCATCATATTCCATCAGCTTGACCATTATATCCAACTCCTTATTAGTGAGGTTAAGTATACCGTTTAGAGATTTTAAATATTCATAGTAAAGGTTATTTCTATCTACTTCCTTTACAAGTTTATTCATTCAACAGTTGTTTAATGTGTTCCAATACTTTGTTCATATTAAAGTAAACAGTATCTGCTTCAACTTTAACGCATTGTGGGAGATCACCTTCATTATATGATTCGATCAATGAATCATGATCTTGTTTGTATTGTTCGAGAAGTTCATTAATATGTTCTGTTACTTCTTTAATCTTTTCACAGCATTCACATCCTTCTTCGAAAATTTCTTCCACATAACCCGCAGATAATAATGTGTCAATAATATCGGAACTAACACACATATGGCGAACGCAATGAATGTCATCGCAATTACACTCCACATTGATTTCAAACAACCCTTCTTCATTTTCCTTGAGTACGTCACCTTTCTGTGCACAACCAAATTCTTTAATTACTTTAAATTCTTTCATTTTATGTTTCATTTAAATGTTACGATATATAAAACGCAATAACTTTAAAAAGTAATCATATTTTAACATTTGTTAAGTAAATAATAAAAATAAAGCCCCACATTGCTGTGAGGCTTGGGCCGTGAATACTAACTACTCACGGGTTACTTATTTTACTATAGCAACCACATCATATGGTTTAATCAATTGAGAATCTTTAAACAAGTCGAAGTCTTTGGCAAACTTTTTTGGGTACACGATAATGTTTCCGACTGAAATGGCGCATTCAACACTTGTTGGGATAGCCAACACAATACCCTTTGCAAAGTCTGATTCGACCTCTTTTGTATGCTTCTTGACTTCATACTTATTAAAACCTTCTTCATCAGTTTCCCCAGTAGGGATTTGTTCTTCATACTCCTTAGTAACCATAATAGGTTCTAAAGGTTTAACTAAAATGTCTTTTTCAAAGGTATACTCAATACCTTCGATTACGGTTTCTAATACTTTGTCCATTATTTATGATTAATTAAACGTTTAAAAATCTTATGATGTTCATTACAGATTTGTGACCTTGTTTTATCGCCAACCTTAGCTTTGCAACAATCCAATCTATTATAAAAGGCACATCCTTGACAGCCTCCTTTTACTACTTCTTCTGATAAACAATATTCCTTGCCATTAAATTTATATACGTCCTATTTTTCCATTTTCTCTAAACCGGTTTGAGGGAGGGTCCTTTTATAATAACCCCAGAGGACCCTTAACTGTGCCAACCTACGATTTGGACTCCCGGGTGCGCTTCTCACATAAGTGAACTTTCTAAGCGTGGAGCATCTTCGATCCGTCACGTTCACGGCTCATCTTTTTTAAAGTGCAGTTATGATGACTAGACCATAAGTACACTGTTGAACTCCATAAGAACCTTCAGGGACTATAGAGGCTAATATCTTTAAGCATTTGCTATAATACATCCGTACATTTTCATCATTTGTTGTTGTACCGGATGGCTTACTTGGTATACACATTCCATTATATCACTAACATCTGTTCTAGTGTATACTACAAATATATCTTCATTATCCATAGTAAGTCAACAATAATTCTAAAGTAATAGGTGAATAATCATCTACTAAATTAATCATTTCTCTAATATCATTCATAACTGTTTATAAACTGTATAGACAGTTAACGTAAGAATAATTAATTAGTTGTTAGTTTATATAATTAGTTAACATTATTTATGAAAGTTTATGTTTATTTATATAGCCCTAAAAATTTATAAAATATAAAAAATTTTTTGGAGAGTATTTTTGTGAATGTGTGAAATAAAAATATATAAACACCTCCGGAGGTATAAGTTAGGTATATATTTGTGAATGCGTGAAGTCATCAACCATCAAGTCCCCCCTACCCTCATCGGCGGTCAAACCCCCCGCTTCGTGAAATTATGGCTAAATTACTTTCTAACAGCAAAGCTGTCGAAACATTCGTAGTCGGTTACGCAACCGGCTACACAAAAAAGTCGGATCCAAAGAATCCGACTAAGTATGTGAGACTTTTAGTCTCAGACAAAAAGCAGGGAACTTCGTTCTCCTACTTCTCTTTGTTCGGAACTCCAGAGCTCCTAGAACAAGTCAACTTGGGTGATATACAATATCCAGCCAAGTTTGGTGATAAGGAATTGCGCTTCGCTCTTCCTAACGATAAATGTGTCTCACTAGGTGAGTACATTTTGTGGTCAATTGAACATTGCCCAATAAAGCTGGAGGATTCAGCTGACGCTGCAATCCTCACATCTGTTTCAGGAGTCAGCACACCTGCGGCTGCTGAGATTGATGCACAACGTGCGCTAAAGCTTCGTTATGCTCAAGCGGTTAAGATGAAACCATCACCTGAGCTGGTGCTAAAGCACCGCGATTACATTAGTGCTGACTTCGTCAGCCCTACTGAGATCGCTGACACGCTCTACGGTGGGCTCACTTGGCAAGAATATTTGACTAAGATGACAAGCATCGATGAGGAAGAAGATTAATTCTTCCTCTTTTTTTAATGCTTTGTTGTGAACTATACTATCTTGAACTATTAATATATAGCCCAATATAATCAATTCACCAATATGACATCCATACAAGTAACGAACGGAGTATACAAATACATATTTGATACTCCAATTCCAGTAAAAGCTGGAATAGATATAGTAACAGGTAAATCAACATATAAAAACTATGTTGGTTATCAAACCGTTGGTATATCACCAAACGTAGTGTTCGATGCACTACATAAGAATCACAACAATCCAGTCAATACAAATGTACTGGTGTTTTGTGAAGACGGAAGTTACGAAACAATGTCATTCGATCATATGAAGGCATTGTTGAACCTATAACAGATGGCTCGACTGGTTAAACGAGTAAGGTTTTTGTGAGTGCAAGGAGCATAATGTTCAATAAGCCAATAAGAGGCAAACAGAAAACTCACACTATTGTAAACAATTAAAATTGTATATCATGACGGATCAAGAAATTATCGAACATCTTACGCAAGATGCACAAGGATGGGGATTAGAATATGAATTAGATGAATTCATAAATAATAATCCCAATTTAACTGCAACAGAGATAGATGAACAATTCAGAAATGAATGGGGTGTTTAATCATTATCTTATAAATCAATTACTATATTGCAGGAGAACTAAATGACTAATCATTTAATTATAATCAATATGAAAGTATTTAAATGTATTAACAACAGCCAAGTATTATACTGTAACAGTTTAAGAAAAGCAATCAAGACCAATCCACAAGTCATATTTGAACAACGTGGGTTGATTGTTAAACATTAATTGTCCTTGAACAGACATTTGATGACTACATCGAGATGCGTAACTCGTCCGAGTATAACACATGACAGCCTGGAAAGACAGGCACTTTTTTGTTTTTTAAACTTATTAGGTGCAGACTAAAACGAAATGACTTTTTCTGCAATGTTTCATAACATATATTGTCATTTCCATTATTACAAACCCAATCTAGGAGTAGGGATGAGGCCTTGATTAGGTGTGATAATGTTTGTCGACTAAATGATTCATAATCCAGTAATAACTCTTAATCAGATGCATATGATTATTAGTTAGCTACGTTGGTAACGTTACAACCAATTATATTTTCACTGATCTTAAAACTTCAATTCATCATGAAAAAGTTCAACATCACACCAAACAGTTTAGCAACCATTGCACTCACATGTGTAGTATGGTTGTGTGTATTAATTGCAGCTGCATACGCATTGCAAAGTGACACAGTTGCACCACGTTACATTGACGCAATTGGTGCAATATTTTATTTAGCATTAGCCGGATTCTTTGAATGGTTGAAATATAGAATAACCCATTCACGAAACAACATTAAACACTCTTGATCGAGTATTTAGTGACTAACGAATTTCTCAACATTTGTGTTAAGCAGATGCCCTAAACAAGGAGAATAGCATAGTTTCATACAAAATATGATAATAAGATTAATCAAACACGGACCATCCCTCGTTCGGAATCGAAATGCTCTGTTAGTTTGATTTTTTGAGTTATCATATATGAATATTCCGAAACAAATTATGATTAATGCGCCTTTTATTATCAAAATTATATGAAATATCTAATTATCCCAACCCTTAAAATATTGCTATGGTTAATGGTAATGATTTTCTATGTTTTTCGTCAAATATTATATATTATTTGGCATTTAAAACCAAATAAATATTTGTTATCACAAATATTAAAAGATGATTATTATTACTATTCAGCAAGAGACGAAAAAGGTGAATTTTATTCACACCGATTAAACAAAACGATTGCAGTTACTAATTCACCATTGACGTATTTAAAATGGATATTTAAATATGGTATTTGTGGTGAAATGACAGATATAACAAAAGTAGAAAAAGAAGCACTTTATGAATACATTAAAAACAATGAACAATGATTGAAAAAATTGCATTTATATTTTTTAGTGTAATTGTAATAACATGTATTCTTTTTCTAATTGCACTATGTATCATATTGATATATAATATTCGCCATAACATAAAATGGTTAATACAATATTTTAAAAAATAAAATGTTTAACTTTTAAAATTCATCAATTATGGAAAAATTATCAGTATTTATGTTAATTCCAACAAACAAAACATTGGAATTACCTCAAATAATCATAGCGGAAATCAAAAATATGATTGGAACATTAAACTGCAAACAGCCATCTGATAATTGTATATTACATATAAATTATCAAATTTCTGAAGATCAAATGGCAGAAATATCAGAATTTTGTAGTGATGCAGGTTTTACAGGCTTTTTCATCATTGCTCCAGAAGAATGTGATAATTTTCATGAACTTTATGTAGAATTATGATACTAATAATACCATTAATATTAATAGTTTGTGCATATTTTATAAAAGAATATACACAACATATTGATTGTGTAATGGAATATTATTTTCCAAAACCAACATATATCAAAAATATAAATAAATTATTGTTTGTTTATATTTGTATATTGATAGTTGGTATAATATTGGGTCTATTAATTGCAATAATATGAGAAAGCAAACAAAGAGTCATTACAGAGGTAAACCTCTAAAAATGGCAAAATGTGGTAAATACACTCAACATATATGTGTTCATGAATTTAAAGAACATGAAGAGTGTAAAAATTGTAAATTAGTACGCCATCGTTACTATAAACTATATATGGTAATTAATGGTAAACGTCACCGAAGATGTACCAGATGCGGTAGATATAAACCCATCAGTGCATTTCCAAATCGCTATGATAGTCCACACAAATCATCATGGTGTAAGTATTGCTATAATGAATATCATCAAAATTTAAAATTAAAAAACAATGAAACAAAATCAATTTGAATTTAAACCATTTGATATGGTTTTAGTAAGAGATTGTGATCAAAGTATTTGGAAAGCAGGTATTTTTTCACATTATGATGAAAAATCTAATACATATGTATGCGTAGGAAGTTATTACATCCAATGCATACCATACAATGAAGAAACAGCACATCTTCTTGGTACCACTAAACCATACAAAAAACCAGAAGAAAAAGAATGGTGTGTGTATGACAGTCAAAGCGGATTTGAAGGTAAATTCACTTCAGAAGAACTGATCGAATTTGTTACACAACAAATAAATAACAAAGATTTATGTAGATTTACCATCATTTATACTAGTGAAGTACATAATCATGACCAATGTACATGTGAAATGTGTAATGATAACCAACCTTATTGATTTAAGATTAGTTAACTAAAAATCCAACTATTGTAACCTTATAATACCTTGAAAACACTATAAATGTTTAAAACTTATTATTATGGAAGCAATTCTTGGTTTTACGATGATTCTTTTAGCTACATTATCTCATCGTAAATAATAAATGTAGCATAGAGCACATCAGCATAGAGAATATCTGGTGTGTTCACAATGGGTAGTAGTTGTACTTGCAAGTAAATGGTTATAGTGAAATTTAGTTCATACCTATTCAAAGTAACTATAGTATGAGCCATTTAGCAACAAATCTCAGGTGAGTAGGTTCCTCTAGCTTCGCAACCAAGGTAAGCATACAATCCGAATAACGCAACCATAGTATGGTGTATGACAGTCTGACACTAACTGAACAATAAGTGTTACCATGATTAAATACGGGGTAGATGTGACTAAGATGTATACCTTTTCCTCTATACGTTCATTTAATTGTGGTCCATAAGGTGAGAATCCTTATCAAGCATGTGGGGCTTATATCTTTATTTTCGAGGGAATTTACTCGCTATGGTAGTAGAGAAATTCATTTATGGTGGACGGTCTACAGATTGCAGGGATGTGTAGAAAATAAAGTATTAGTGCAGACTTTAAAATCATGCAAATAACACACTTTTTGCCAATGGTACTACATTAGTAAACGTCTTTTTACGGAATCCAATTCGTGTTATTTATTAGGGTCAAGCGTGACCTAGTCCATATCGTGTGTAATTCCTTAATTTTTTTAGTTAGTTAGTTTTATACCACCGTCTGTGAAGATAGTGGTATTTTAATACTGTTAAAAATGAAAAACAGAATAGAAATATACTCAGCAAATGGAAAATTAAAAGCAATATTTAATGCAAATTTATCACCATTTAGAAGTGATTGGAAAAATAAATGGATAACTATAAATGCAAAAAATGGCAGTATACGATTTTTAGTAAATGATGTTAATTTTAAAATAAAAAATAAAAATCTTTTAATAAAAATATATACAAAACAATTCGAAAAAATTGATTAAAATTAAATTCTTTATGAAACAAAATATATCGCAGAGTAAGTATTCTCTGAAATGCAATTGTACTTCTCACGTCGTGAGACGTGCATTCCACGTATTGTAGTAATAATATGAGTCTTGGTAGGCCCATGTAAATAGCACTTAACTGTGTACAGTCCATATTATTACTACACCTTCTCTTTAATAATCAATATTAAATTAAATAAAGTATGAAAATAAATGAAGAAGATGAACGTGCAATGACAGCTGCTACAATAATTAGTATCATAATTATTGGAATAATAGCTGTAGTAGTGCTTTCAGTTTTGTGCATTATTATAATTAATCATTAAACATTGCATTATTATAAAACAAATATTATGAGTAAAATCAAAGAAGTTGCACAGTATCGAAATTTCAGTAAATTTAGACTCGCTGGAACAGTATCACACCTAAACAACATGTTATTAAACATGCCTTGTTGTGGTTGTCTCACCGTGGAAGAACGTAATGTTCTTATCCAACTACGTCAATGTATTAACAACATGTTATTATCTCATTGGGATAAAAATACTAAAGAAGTATTAAATAAAATAAAAGAAAAATGAAATCAATTTATTTATTCTGGTTAGGTGTAATACTAACATTATTCTGTGGTATACTATTTATTGATAGTTACGGACAAGAATTCATCCAAGATTATTGGATTGAAAGACTATGGTATGGTGATTTATCAACACATTACCGTACAACACTGCGAATAATCGTGTTCATAACACTATTTATGATAATAATAGGTGTATATAATTTAGGCCAAAATGCAAAAAATGAAGTCGATAAAGAATTTGAATCAAAAAATGATAAATAAATTATACGACAAATATTTTGTACAAATTTGGTGTATAATATTATTTATACTAATATTAATATTAATAAATATATAATATGAAAAAAATTGGTAACTTTTTATTCGCAGAACAGTGGTTTATAGACGATGAACCAAGACCAATGATTATTAATATTAATTCAATCGAAGTTGTTCATGCTCAGATTTGTGAAGGACGAGAACGTACCGCAATAGATTTATCTACAAACGATAGAATCTATTTAACAGGAGACCATGATGACAATATCGTTGAGTTATCAGAATTGTTAAACATTTAAACTTATATCAAAATGAGGACAAGAATTATACTAACGTTAATTTGCTTATTAGGAGCACTCCTAATGAGTATGAGTAGCTGTAACCATCACATACAGCAACCAATCAATGATATCCCTGAAGTGGATACATGTGAACAATCTATTGAAGAATACTTACCAACGGTATACGATATTCTTCAAGAACGTGAAGACATGCGCTACATGCGTATGATTGATTCAGTGTACTTAACAATACCTGAACCAATTTTGGTAAATATGTTATTCAGTAAAGGTACTACAATGGGTATACTTGAAATAGTTGAAGACTACTTAAGAAATAAATCATACTATCATGATACTATTTTATCTGCAATAAGAATAGATAAAAAATATGAACCCGATAGTGTACCAAAGAAAAGTATTCCCAACTTTCCGACTGATACAATAAGCCAAAACTAATTGATGAATTGAAGACATCCACTACACTGGTTCGTGAGAATAGGTGTAGTTCCTTTAAGATAAATAATTTAAAATAAACATTTTTAAAATGACAAAAGATAAAGACGTATTAAAAGATATTTGTAGTAGAATACCATATGGTATAATATGTATGAATAGAATAACTAAATTCAAAGGTAGAGTAGAGGCTGTTTATAACAAATCAGATACCGTTGTATTATATGACGAAATAAATGATTGTCTTGACGATTGTTATACGAGTCTTTGTATACCATACTTATTTCCTCTTTCAAGTATGACTGAAAAACAAAGAGAGGAATATAATTCTACTTGTATTCGTAAAGATACAAATGATGCCAATAGTAAATTGATTCCTACATTAGCTACTTTTGATTTTTGTAATAAATATCATCTTGATCATAGAGGTCTTATAGACAGAATGTCAGCAATTGATGCAACTGGTTTAAATATTTATTAACAAACGTAGCAGAAAATGCCAAACATGTGGGGCGTAAGTAAAATGCATATCGTACATATTACTAATACGAAGCAAATATGTATGAAATACTCGTATTTGTGTTTTACGATCGTGCAGACGTTAAAATCATGTCATTAATAAGTATAATTTGACAGTTATACTGCTGTAATGTAAAACGGTGAGTGTCAAAAACAAATCATTTATATCCTGTTTGTTTTGTAGAATAACCTTGTTAAATGAATGTTTGAGTTATCTACATCTCATAAAAATGTAGACGTCCGCAAAAATATTAATTAATATTAAATCCTATGTAAAATGAAAAAGAAATTAGCAATGTTCTTTTTACGTATTGCCAATTGGCTTACTAAAAAAGATCCGTACAAAAACAAAGACCTTCAACGGTTAAGAGAAGTTGCTTGTGCAAGAGATGGTCATTTATGGACCAAATTCGAAAACAATGCTAACATGTCAAATCCGATTAAAAATCGAATATATTGTAGAAGATGTGGTCAAATGTATCATGAACATGAATACATAGGAACACAAGAATAATAACCTTTAAAATCATATCAAATGAAATTAGTAGTTTTAAGTCTTCCAAACAACGTATCGGAAACAGAAATTAAAGACGCATTAATCGATTTTGGTATCCAATTGGATTTACCTGCAATAAAGGTAAATATCCTCGAAGAAAGAGATATCAAAGTTGAAGACGTTAATACCATGATTGGTAAAGATGTTGATGTAATTCTACAAGAATGTATGAATCAAGATCGTTTGATTAGCATTGCTAACTTCTGGAGAAACATTTCTATGGGTAAAATTAACAAAGCAACTTTGTTAAAATTAACCAAAAATAGGATAGCTTTAAAAGCGTATCTTCAAAAGAAGCAAGCTGAATACTTCTTACATTTATTTGATTCTGCCTTAACAGCAATGTAATGGGCAAATCATTTAATGACAGAAATTATCCAAAGAAGGATAACTCTGACAACTCTTATAAGAAAAAACCAAAACATAAAAAAATGGAACCTTATAAGAGAAATAAAATGTGAATAGATACACCAAGAGTATGGATTGATTATTCAACAATACTCAGTCTATTCATGAAAAAACTATGTAAATTATAAAAAAAAACAAAAAAATGACTAGTAGAAAGCAACGATCGTTATTTCGAAAAACATTAAATAAAATTTACGGTTATGCAATCTTTCCTTATAAGGAAAACGGTTTAGTAAACGGTACATTATATGCGTTTCGAAAAAATCGTAAAACTTTTAAATTGGGAATAAATCCAATTAAAAAAAACGAAAAAAACGTAAATTTATCATGCCAGATAAATAATTAACTTTAAATTTTATAAAGTTATGGTGGATCCAATCAACCCAAAGACACGAATAAGGCCAGACCCCTAATGGAAGCCTTATGGCAAGAGTACAACGGACTATACAACGGTCAACCCAGTAT
>JAZNJG010000057.1:0-18785 GCA_045577945.1 Bacilli bacterium
GGTTAATAGATGATAAAAAATTAAATTTAATATTAAATTCTCTTGACGCTGGAGTAGTTCCAATTATTTTACAATATTCTAAACTTGAAAATAATTATTGTTTTAACTTTAATATTATAGATAATATTAAAAAACTAGAAAATAAGGCTTTAAAAGATAATAATTATTGTTTTGATTATAACGGGATAAATAATATTTTACTTAGTATAAATGATCAATTAGATAACAACTATTTTAATAATATCAAGATTAATTTATTAGAATCTAAAAAATTAAATTTATCAAAAGTATTGAAGAAAATTAAAAATGATAAGTTAGTGTATAGTGCCGATGAAAAATCATTCAGAATACCTTTTGGTATTTCTAATGATAAGGTATTAGACTTATTGATTTCGAATGATAAAATATCTCATGGCATTTTATTAGGAGAAAAAGGTTCTGGCAAGACTTCCTTGCTTAAATCGATTATATTAGGAGCAGCATCAATCTATTCACCTGATGAAATTGAGTTTTATTTAATAGATTACGATAAATATAGTGACCATAACTCATTGAGTGTCTTTAAAAAAGATGATGCAATTGTTATTCCTCATATTAAGTATTTATCTTTAAAAACAAGTAAAGACGCTACATTGGATTTATTAAATATGATATCATCAATGCATGATGAAAGAATGAAATTAATTAATAGTAATGGGTATACTGATGTCTATCATTATAATAGCTCTGAAAATGTTAAAAAGGGAAATTCTAAAACTCCAAAGTTAAGCAAAATATGTTTCATAATTGATGAATATGAGAAAATGTTTGATGATTCTATTGGGGATTTAGTCTATGAGAAATTTTCTAGTTTAATAAATAATATTAGAACATCTGGTATATTTATTCTAATATCAGGAAATAGTGATATTAGAATAAAAGATGAAGATCTTAATTTAATATCTAAAAAAATAATTATGAAAGGAAGTTCTATAAATAATTCCCAATCTTTCTTCGGAAAAATACCTGGTGAAAATATTTATGATTATTTAGATGAAGAAGGAAAAGTTGCTTTAATATATAATGAAGGAAAGAATTTTGCGCTTGGTTGTGTTGGATATTCAGGGTCAGAAGGAAATGTACTAATTAATTCTTTAGTTAAAGATATTCAAAAAAACAATAATAAATATCCTTTAAGTGAAAAATTAGTTATCAATAATAGACTTACTAATAAATTAATAAACATTAGCAGTGATGGTAATTTTGAAAAAAATACTTTAAATACCTTAAATAATGGATATTCATTGTATATAGGGTTGTATTCACATACATTTAAGCCAGTAGCTATTAGATACTCAAATAACAAAAATAGTTCAAATTATTTTGCTTGTGGAGGAAAATACCATACAGATATAATTAAACAAAATGTTATGTTTAGTTTCCTTTATTCTACAAGTATAAATAATAAATATGATACATATCGCATTTATGATTTGAATTTTAATAATAATTCTTGTTTAGATAAATATGTGACTGATTATCCTTATTTAAAGAATCATATACAAAGTGTTACTGATAGTTATGAAAATGAAAAAATAATATTAGATTTGTATAGAAAACTTAAAAACGGAGAAAAAATAAGCAATCCTGTTTTACTTGTTGTTTCACAAGTTAGTGAATTAAGAATAAATAAAGATGATAATTATTACCACAAGCAAATTATTGAAACTTTAAAAGAAAATAAATTATCATATAGCGATGATGAAATAAACAAACTTACTAAAGAATTATTAAAAAGTAATGAGGTTATTATCGATAAATCACCAAACTTAATAAAATCAAATAATGTACATAATAATAAAATAGTGAGTGAAGCCTTAAAGGATTTATATTTAGAAGGATATATGAGTAATATTTTTGTTCTACTAGTTGATAGTAATTACAAATTATTAGATTATTTTGTTAAAGATAACGATAAGTCCTTAATGTATAGTATATGTGATAGAAAAGATACTTTAGATGTATCTAGTGATGCTTATGATATAAATTATTTCCATGTTAGAAGTGATGAGATTATAGATAGCAAAGTATCAAAAATAGATTGTAAAGCCAAATTATATAATTATCAAGGTGAAATAAACAAACCTTGGTGGGACAATCTTGAAAGATTATTAAAGAATAAATAAAGTAAAGAAAAAATTAAAAAACAGTAAAAGTATATTTATATGAGGTATTAACAATGACAAAGAAGAAAAGTGTATTTGATGATATAATCTTTGATGAAGATTTCTTTAAAGAAGATGAAAAAGCAGAAAAATTAAAGAAAAAGGAAGAAAGTACTTTATATAAATATTGTATGAAGTGTGGAGAAGAAGTAAAGAAAACATCAAAGTTTTGTAGCGAATGTGGTACAAGTATGTTTTACGATACTTTAGAAGAATATCAAGCGAGCAAGAATAATAAGTATTGTAAAAACTGTGGTGAAGAAAATGCTAAAAAAGCCAAGTTTTGTAGTGAATGTGGCTGTAAAGAGTTCTATGATAATTTGGTAGAAATGAAAGTGGCTAGTGATAAGGAAGTAAATAGCAAGATTGATGAGCCTAAATTAAACACTAAAACAAATAGTAAATCAAAACTTAATGATGAAGTTCTATTAAAGGAAATTGAAGAAAACAGAAAAATAGCATTAAAGAAAGCTGCAGAAGAAAAAAAGAAACAAGATGCTTTAAAGAAAGCTGAGGAAGAAAAAAAGTTAAAAGAAGAAATGGCTAAAAATAGCGGTGAGAGCGAATATAATGAAAGTTTTAAACATCGAAAAAGTGGAGAATATGCAAAAGAAATAGATTGTTTAAAAAGGGCTGCCGCAAAAGGGCATACATACGCTATGTATAATTTAGGAGTTTACTATCGCGGTGGGAAAAATGTTCCTCAAAATAGAGAAACAGCAAGAAATTATTTCTCACAAGGGGCTTTAAAACAAAATCCTTGTTGTGAATATTTGCTAGGAATATTAAATGAAGAAGATAGCGTTAGAGAAGTTGCTTATAGATATTTTAAATTGGCAGGAGATCATGGTCATCCATATGGATGTCATAAGGTCTACAAGTTTCATATGACGCAATCAAAAATTTACACATGGTATCCTTCAGGTGGAGAGGAAACTGGAGTTAATTATTTAATAAAAGGAAGCGAAATGGTAATGACAGGAGAGATGAGCTTCTTGAAAAATGGCCCTGACTTATGTAAAAGAGAGTTGGGAAAATATTATTATGAAAAAGCTAAAAAAATCTTATTAATGACAAGCAAGAAAAAATCATTATTAGAAAGCGCATTATCATGCATGCAAAAGATTAATACAAAAGATGCAAATGATGATAAATTAATCAAAGAAATTCAAAAGTTACTAAAGTAATTTACTATAAAAACAGGAGGAGTTACAATGTTTGGAATAAAACATAAGAAAAGTGATATAATAGCTTTGATATTTGGAATTTGTGGGATAATAATATTAGCACTAAAAGTATTTAAAGTTCTTGAGGATGATTCTTTGTATACTTTATTATCGCTAGTTCTAATGCTATTTGCATTCTCTCTTTACCTAAGACCTAAGATGAAATATATGAAAGTATATGCCGAAGTATTAGGTAAATATCGAGAAAAACTTTATACCGAAATTACTAAGGAATGTAAAAGAAGTATTGAAGTTAGAAAAGTAGAATTCATAGAAGATGATAGTGGGATAATGCATTGTAAGGATTTATCATTTGAGGGATTAACTTTGGAAGAATTTAAAAAAGTTGTTATGGACTTATTAAATGATTTTTGTAAAGTATGTTATGCTATGGATTATGAGAAAATAAAAGAAGCAAAGACAAAAGAAGAGAAAAAAGAATTAAAGATTAAATCTAAAATAGATGAATTTAAAATAATGATTTTCTTTAATAATGATAAAGTTGTTGAGAAATATTTAATTAAAGATTACAAATTTGTAAAATAAACATACTTCATTCGCATAAGACAAATTAGTTTTATCATGCGAATGAAGTTTTATTTTTTACTAAATATAAATTTAATATCATATAATTATCTGGTGGTATTATGATAATAAATAGTGATGTAAAAAAATTAATTAGTGAAAGAATAAAAGAAATAGGAGATTTTATAGGAAAGACACTAGGTCCAAATGGCAAAAATATAGCAATAATAAGACAAAATGTCTATTTAATAAATGATGGATACAGTGTATGTAAAAGCTTAGAATATGATGATCCATATGGTAAAGTGGCATTAAAGATACTTTTAGAAGGAGCAAGGCTTACATCTGAAATGGCAAATGATGGCACAACTAGTACAATTTGCTTAGCTTGTGAACTTATTTATAATATGATAAATATTTTTGGTAGTAAAATAGATAATAAAACATTTAATAAAATAATAAATGTAATTGAAAAATATGCTTTATCAATAATTGATAAAAACACAATAGTAATAAAAGACAATAAAAAAATAGAAGAATATTTAGAATTTGTATTGAATAGTACCATGGGAGTAAGTTTAAAAAACTATAATGAAATTATTATTAAAGTTTTGAAGGAAACATATAATAATGGGATAATAAATATACGCCCAACATTTGATGACACACCTTCATACGAAATATTAGAAGGGTTTGTTTTTGAAAAAGGGTTTGTAAGTCAATATTTAAGTATTAACGGAACAGTAATTTTAAATAATCCCTACGTAATTTTATTAAATGATAGCATCAAAACAATAAATGAATTAGAAAAAATAATATACGAAGTAAAGAAAACAAAGGAAGACTTGTTCATTGTAGCAAATAGTTTTTCTAAAGAAGTTATCGATTATATGATTTATTTAAGGAATAATCATAAATATAATATATGTGCGTGTATTTCTCCTGAATATGGAGAAAGACAAATGGAAAAATTGGATGATTTAGCTGTCTATTTAAATACTAACGTAATGAGTAATAAAGATATATCAATATCGATTGGAAATATAGGAGTAGCTGATAGGATAGAGGTAACAAAGGAAAGAACTATTATCTTTAAATCTGATATAAATAAGGATAGAATAGTAAAGCGAATTGAATACTTAAAATCACTAAATAGTAATAAATATATAAAAGAAAGAATTGCGGGGGTTAATGGCAAAATTGCTTACATAAATGTTCCAATGAAGAAAGATTATGAATATGAATTATATTTACAAAAAATCAAAAACGGAATTGGATCGTGCATCAGTTCGCTTGATTATGGAGTTATAAATGGTAGTTATAAAATACTAAGTGATATATCTAATATTAGTGAAAAAGAACTCTTAGACTATGGGATTTCTAATGATAAAGAACTCATAAATAAAATTATTAAATATTTTCTAAGTTTTAAGGTTATTTTAAGGTTTGTGTGTTATAATAATTTATATAAGGATACCCCTCAAGAGATTGCATGCTCTTATGAGGAAGTATGGGATTCTGCCTATTATACTAAGGTGATTTGTCTGAATGCTATTTATGCTTTAAAATTATTTGCAAGTATTGATGGAATATATTTAGATGACAAAACTATAAATATTAAGACAGAATTAGAGTAACTAAAATATAACTAAAATATAATTAAAATAAAAAAAATATATACATAATGTTTCAGGAAATAAATACTTTAAACATTAGAAGGGAGGAATACTATGCCTACAAAAACATTTTTAAATCTTCCGAAGGAAAAGAGATTAAGAATTCTTAAAGCCGGAAAAAAAGAATTTTCTAGAGTGCCTTTTGAAAAAGCAGTGATTGCGAATATTGCTAAAGATGCTGATATTCCTAGGGGTAGTTTTTATCAATATTTTGAAAATCTTGAAGATTTATTTACTTACATTATTGATTATTTATATGGGTTGAGTAAGAAAAAATTTATGCAACATTTACAAGAAAATAATAATGATGTATACGAAGCTTTGAAGGTGAAGTTTGCTAATGAAATTGATAAATTATCAAAAGAAGCAAATAGACAGTTTAGATTAAATACGATTAATATACTATTTAATGAAAAGAAAGAATATCCTAAAGAATTTGTGAACTATATCTTCAATAAGAGTGCTTCACTTAATATTGATTTTTTTCCTGAAGAATTTAGAAAACGTGAAAGATTTGGGGAAATAGTAGAGTTTATGAAAATGGTTGGAGATAATTGTACACAAGCATATCTAACTTCAAATGTTAGTGAAGAAGAAATAAAAGAAAATTATAATAAATATATTGATTTGCTAAAAATGGGATATAATATATTTTAATATAATAATATATCTGGGACTTTTGTCCCTTTTTAAATGTCATAATTACCTTTTTTAATAAATATTATATTATATATGTGTGTACTTGAGATAATTATTAATAACATTTAATCAAATAATGTAATTAATGATTTTTAAAAAATAATTTTATCTAAAGTAAATAAAATACTTCTTTAAAAAATAGTAAAAATAGTGTATAATATAATGAAGGGAAGAAATATTTATTATGACTAAAAAAGAGACAATGTTTTTGGATAATCTTCTTAAAATACCTAATCATTTAGCTGTGATATTAGATGGCAATGGTAGATGGGCTGAAGAAAATGGTCACACTAGAAATTATGGACATCGAAAAGGTTGTGATAATCTAGTTAAACTATGCAAACTTGCACGCAAAAAAACTATTAAGTATTTGACAGTGTTTGCGTTCTCAACAGAAAATTGGAAAAGACCAAAAAAAGAAGTGGATTATTTAATGTTTTTAGCAAAAACATATTTAAATAAACATTTGAATGATTTAGTTAGGAATAATGTTCATGTTACTATTTTAGGTAAAAGAGATAACTTATCAATTGATTTATATGAATTAGTAGAAAAAGTAGAAAAAGAAACTGAACATTGCAATGGCAATTACCTAAATATATGTTTTAATTATGGCTCTCATGAAGAAATTACAAATGCTGCTAGAACCTTATGTCAAGAGGTTTTAGAAGGGGTAACTAAAGTATCTGATATTACTGAAGGATTATTTGAAAGTAAGCTATATACTACGAATATGCCTCCTGTTGATTTGCTTATCAGGACAAGTGGAGAAGAAAGGGTTAGTAATTTTTTACTTTGGCAAATAGCGTATAGTGAGTTTTATTTTACTAATGTATATTTTCCAGATTTTAGTGAGAATGATCTGGATGAGGCAATAAAAGTTTACTCTAAAAGAAAAAGAAGATTTGGAGGTATAAAATGATAAAGCGTTTAATAACTGGAGCAATTATGTTAGCGATATTGCTACCGTTAGTAATAATAGATAATCCCGTTTGCGAAATTATATATGCTTGTTTAGCGGTGGTAATGTCAACTATTGCGGGGTGTGAGTACATTAATAAAGCAAGTATAAATAACCCCAAAATGTCTAAATTTAAGGTGGTTGTACCATTGTTAAGTGGAATTTTATGTTTTCTAGCTTTAAATGGAACATATTTATCAAGTGATATGAGTAATTATTTGTATCATACAATAACTTTATTTGGTTATTTACTAGCTTGTGGAGTTATATTTATTGTAATGTTATTTGTTGATGAAAGTGGCGCTAGTGATATAAGTAATTTAGTTTTAGGAATCACATATTGTGGATTAATATTTGGGTATGCATTTAGCTTAAGATATTTTGAACCAATGAAAACTAATTATGGATTTTTAAATATAAACGGAACTAAAATTTTCTTATTTGTATACACAATAGTAATTATGACAGATACCTTTGCATATTTGTTTGGTATTAAATTCGGAAAGAAAAAATTATGTCCAAAGATAAGTCCTAAAAAATCTGTAGAGGGAGCAATTGCGGGATTAGTTGGTGGTGGATTGTTTGGTGTTTTAGGTTTGTTTTGCTATCAAATGTTTGATGAAGGAGCATTTGTATCGTTTCCTGAAATACTGTTAGTAATAATCTTAGGTTTTATTTTATCAGTTGTTATATCTTTCCTTGTACAATTTGGTGATTTAATTGAGTCTAAGATTAAGAGATCTTTTGGAGTAAAAGATTTTGGGAAACTACTTCCAGGTCATGGCGGTATATTAGATAGATTTGATAGTTTTATCTTTTCTGGTTTTATATTCTTAAGTGTAATGATGATGACTGAGGTATGTTTAAGTTTATAATATGAATAATAAATTAAATAAGAATAATAGAATTGAGGATTTAGTAATACTAGGAGTTACTGGTTCTATTGGAACACAAACTGTAAAGGTTTGTGTAGATAATGGAATTAAGGTATTAGGAATATCTTTTAATGAAAATTTAGAAAAAGCGTTAGAAATTAATTCGATTTGCCATCCTGTTTTGATTCATACATATTCGTATGAGAATTATAAAAAACTTGTTGAGATGGGGATTAATTCATGCTATGGTGATGATGGAATAAAGGAAATAATTAATCTTTCAAAAAATGTTGTTAATGCAATAATGGGTACTGCTGGTATTAAACCAACTTATTACGCTATATCTAATGGTTGTGATGTGATGCTTGCTAACAAAGAAACTTTAGTAGCTTGTGGAGAAGTAATTACAAAAAAAGCATTAGAAATGAATGTGAATATTTGGCCTATCGATAGTGAACATAATGCTCTTTATAGGTTAATAAAAAATGAAAGATTAGTAAATAATATAAATGATGTTAAAAGATTAATAATTACAGCTTCTGGTGGATCTTTTAGGGATAAAACTAGAGAAGATTTAAAGACTGTAAATTGTCTAGATGCATTGAATCACCCTAACTGGCAAATGGGAAAGAAAATAACAATAGATTCGAGTACTATGGTAAACAAAGGTTTAGAAGTTATTGAAGCGCATTATCTATATAACATAGATTATGATAAAATTGAAACTATTATTCATCCTGAGAGTGTAATTCATTCAATGGTTGAATATAAAGATAATAGTGTTGGAGCTATTATGTATAATCCTTCAATGATTATCCCAATTCAAAATGCAATTTTGAATGATTATCGTGAAACCGATGTTAAAAGTTTGGATTTTGTTAAACTTTCAAAATTAACATTTAGGGAAATGGATTATGATAGATTTCCAATGGTTAAACTAGCATATATGGTTGGAAAGAAAAAAGGATTGTATCCTGCGGTATATAATGCTAGTAATGAGGCGGCTGTGGGCTTGTTTTTGAATGGTAAAATATCATTTTTAAAGATTGAGGAGATTATAATTGAATCATTAGATAATTTTGAAAAATCTAATATGAATATTGATAACTATGATCTTGATGATGTTATCAATATCGATATGAAAGTAAAAGAAAGAATTAATGAGGTGTACAATAAATAATATGAATTATGGAGTATTATTATCGATTGTTGGTTTCTTAAAAAGTGCAGGTAATTTTATACTAGACTTATTAATATTTGCATTAGTTTTAGGAATAATTGTTGGGATACATGAGTTAGGACATTTTATATTTGCTAGAAAAGCGAATGTACTTTGCAGAGAATATGCAATAGGTATGGGTCCTAAACTTTGGAAAAAGAAAAAAGGAGAAACTGTTTATTCTTTAAGAGCATTTCCACTAGGTGGTTTCTGTGCAATTGCTGGGGAGGAAGAAGAACCAGATCCTTTTAAAGATAGTAAACAAATTAAGTTGAACATTGTTGATGGGGTTGTTAAGGCTTTTTATCCGGAAATTGATGATGAAAGTGTAGCATATCCTATTTACAACATAGTTAGTTATGATATCTATGATGAAAAACAAACCGGTGATTTATATATTGAAGTTGAAAAAGATGGTGAAATAACAAGATATGCAGTTGATCCTCAAGCAATTATCTATACAAAAAAAGATGAGTATCAAATTGCACCATACAATAGAACTTTACATTCAAAAGGAAAAGGGGCTAGAGCATTAGTTATGTTTGGTGGTCCTTTAATGAATTTCCTTTTAGCAATAGTTGTGTATTTTATAGCTGCATTATTTATTGGATTTGCGAAAACTGAATCTAATGTATTGGGTGGAGTTTCAATAGGTGGTTCTGTATCTGAATTATATGCTGAAGAAATCGCATACGAAGATTTAAATAAAATAGATTTAAATAAGTTCCATCTTATATATACTGAGTCTATAAAAGAAACTGAAAATATTGAAGCGTTTAAAAAAGAATATTTAGAAAAGTTTCCTACTGAGTTTAAGAGAGAAACAATCTATGTAATGTATAAGAGAGTAGATTTCTTAAAAAAAGGTGATGTGATAACAGCCCTTGAAACTAAGACTCTAGGTAAGAAAAATATCAATTCATGGGATGACTTAACAGTTTACTTAGATGAATATGATGAAAAATATCTTGCTGAAGATGTAAAAATATATTATACGAGAGCAGGTGAGGAAAAATCACTTGTAGCGACTCCGTTTATCGAAATAAATAATATATTAATAGGTAGCGGATGGAATGCTGATTTAACAGGACCTGTAATTATAAATGCTTTAGTTGAAGATTTATATGATTCAAGTAGGGGTTTAGGTGATAATACTGGTTTACAACTTGGAGATATTATCTTAGAAATTGAGGGTATAAAGAATCCTACATGGGCAGATGTAAGAAAAGTATTTGCGGAATATGTTGGTGGAACTGATACTGATGAAGACTATATTGATATAGTTGTTAAACATTCTGATGGAAAAGAAGAACCTTTGAAACTTAAACCTTATAGTAAAGACATTATGGTTAACCAATCTTCTCTAAGTGGTGAAGTGCCTTCGATTACTGATGCTATAATAGGTATAAGTCCTGAAACAAAGTTTTCATTTATAAAGAGTATAGGTTATGGTTTTGAAAAAACATGGAGCGCGGTTACTGCGGTATTTAAGACGTTTAAATTATTATTTAGTAATACAGTAACAGTAAAGAATTTATCTGGACCTATCGGTATTTTCTCAATTACTAGCCAAGTTAGACAAATTGGATTTACAAGTGTTTTAACACTAATTGGATTTTTAAGTGTAAATATTGGGCTATTAAACTTATTACCAATTCCAGCATTAGATGGTGGTAGATTAGTATTTGTGGCATATGAAGCTGTAACAAAGAAAAAACCAAATCCAAAAGTAGAAACTATTTTAATCACAATAACTTTCGTTTTATTAATGCTATTAATGATATTTGTGGCATTCCAAGATATAAAGAGTTTCTTTTAAATAAAGAGTTTCTTTTAAATTAAATACTAAATAAAATATATATAAATAATAAAAATATAAATTGATAAAAATTTAGGAAGGTAGTTATGAAACAATCATTATTATTTGCACCAACACTAAGGGATATGCCTAAAGAGGCAGAAGTAATTAGTCATAAAATATTACTTCGTGGTGGTTATATGAAACAAACAGCAGCGGGAGTATATGTATATCTTCCACTAGGATATCGTGTAATAAAGAAAATAGAAAATATAGTAAGAGAAGAATTAGATAATATTGGATGTAGCGAGTTATTAATGCCAGCATTACAAACTAAAGACTTGTGGGTTGAAAGTGGTAGATGGGAAAACTACGGAAAAGAACTTATGAGAATGAAAGATCGTCATGATCGCGAGTTTTGCTTAGGACCAACTCATGAAGAAGTTATTACATCAATTGTTAGAGATTTTATTACTAGTTATAAAAAATTACCTTTGGCGTTATATCAAATTCAAACTAAATTCCGTGATGAATTTAGACCTAGATTTGGTTTAATGAGAGGAAGAGAATTTATAATGAAGGATTTATATACTTTCTCTGCAACTCAAGAAGATTTAGATGAATGGTATTTAAAAGTAAGACAAGCATATATTAATATTTTGAACAGATTGGAATTAAATTTCCGTATTGTGCATGCTAATAGTGGTAATATTGGCGGAAAAGAAAGTGAAGAATTTATGATCCTATGTGATATTGGTGAAGATACTATTTGTTATAGTGATTCATCTGAATATGCTAGTAATGTTGAAGTTGAAGACTTTCCTGATGGAACACCTTCTCCAGATGGAAAAGGATTTATTAAACATGCTAAGGGTATAGAAGCTGGTCACATCTTTAAATTAGGAACTAAATATTCTGAACCGATGAAAGCTGTTTTTGTTGATAAAGATGGTAAGACAAAACCAATTATAATGGGATGTTATGGAATTGGTATTAGTAGATTACTAATGGCAGTTTTAGAACAACATTATAATAATGATAAAGCAGTATGGCCAAAGGAAATTAGACCATTTGATGTTCATTTGTTACCTTTAGATAAAAAGGGAACTCCTAATTATCAATTAGCTGTAGATATTTATGAAAAATTAAAAGCTAAAGGTTATGATGTTTTATTTGATGATAGAGAAGAAAGCCCTGGTGTTAAATTTAAAGATGCTGATTTAATAGGAATTAATAATCGTGTCGTTGTGGGAAGAAAAGCACAAGAAGGTATTTTTGAATATAAAAAATTAAGCGATGACAAAGCAATTGAAGTATCACTTGAAGATATATTAAATATGGAATATTAATTATAAGAGGTATATTATGAGCAAAGAAATTAAAGGTTTTAAAAATTGTAACATTTACATTGAAGGTAAAGGAATTGTAAAAGGAAATGTGGAAGTTTGTGATGGTA
Organism: Bacilli bacterium; assembly: GCA_045577945.1. Taxonomy (GTDB): domain Bacteria; phylum Bacillota_I; class Bacilli_A; order ML615J-28; family CAG-698; genus CAG-698. The sequence continues at coordinate 12,640 of JAZNJG010000057.1, forward strand.
AAATCGTTAGTTTTAACGAAGTGGATGATGCTTTAGAATTAAATTCTGATTTATTTGTGGTTCCTGGTTTTATTGATCGTCATATTCATGGTGCAAATAATTCAGATTCAATGTATCCTCATTTAGAAGATATTAGAAATATTGCAAAAACAATTACTAAAGAAGGTGTTACAGCCTTCCTTCCAACAACAATGACTCAAACTATTGATAATATTTGTGCGGCTTTGAAAAACATTGCTACATATATTGATAATGAAAATGATAAAGGTGCATATGCTTTAGGTATTCACTTAGAAGGTCCATTTATTTCTAAAAAACATAAAGGTGCTCAAGTAGAATCATGTATTATTCCTTGTTCTGTAGAAACATTTAAAGTTTTTGAAGAAGCTAGTAATAATCATATTAAGGAAGTTACTTTAGCATACGAAGAAAATGGTAAAGAACTATCAAATTATTTATATAATAAAGGAATCGTTGCTTCCTTAGGACATACAGATGCAACTAGCAAACAAGTGTTAGAAGCTGCAGAAAATGGAGTTACATCTGCAACACATACATATAATGCGATGAAAGGATTGCATCATCGCGAAGCTGGTACTGTTGGTGGAGTGCTATTATGTGATAATATCTATTCTGAATTAATTTGTGACTTAGTTCACGTTTCACCAGAAGCTATCAAGGTTTTATACAAAAATAAAGGTCAAGATAAGATTACTTTAGTAACTGATGCTATGGAATCTAAACATCTTCCTGATGGAATTTATAAGTTAGGTGGACAAGATGTAATCGTTAAAGGAAAAGAAGCAAGACTTGCTGATGGTACTTTAGCAGGAAGCACTTTAAAGATGAATGATGCAATTAAGAATATGCAAGGAGTAATAGGTTTATCAATGGAAAAAGCTATTGATTTAGCCACAATTAATCCAGCAAGAGTTTTATCAATTGCAGATAAAAAAGGTTCAATTGCACTAGGTAAAGATGCAGACTTTGCAGTTATTGATAAAGACTTTAATGTATATATGACAGTTGTCAACGGAAAGGTTATGTTTGAAAAATAAGATAAATAAAATAGACTAATAGTGCTTTAGATAATGCTATTAGTCTTTTATAATAACATAAATCCATTATTTATCTATTAATATAATCTTTTAATATTTATAAAAATGTGATATAATATAATAGGTGATGTAAATGATAGATGTAGTTACATTTTTGAAAATCTTTGTGATGGTTTCTTTTCTTATGTTTATTATTAAAGGCATAGTTAGAGATAGACATGTAAGTAAAAAAGGATTAGTATATTTTTTGGTATCCTTATGTCTTTTGATTATTGGTGTTGTAGCTTTTTTTGTTGATAGAGCACTTGGATTACAATTAAATAATGATCCTTTATTATATGTGTATTTTGTTGTTTCAACAATAATATATTTAATATATGGTATAACATTATTGTGTAAAGGAAAAAAACTTCCAAAGAAGATAAAGAAGGAAATGATTTATACATATCATAAAAAAGATGAATATGTGTGTATTTTATTTAAACATAATTCTCTTGTATACTTAACAAACGAAACAAATATCCCAATTAAATTAAAGATTGGCAAAAGTGACTTTGCGGATGATATAGTTAATAGCTTAATAGAAAAAATGAATGTAAAACTAACTTTTGAAGGTATTGAGAGAGTAGGAGTAGTAACTCATAAAGGTGATAAAGTTGATGATGTGTATTATTGTTATTTAGTTGAGGTTGAAGATCCAATAAATAATAATAAATTACACTGGATAAATAGTTATGAAATTCCTAGTCTTGATTTGAGTGATTTAGATAGGTTTATTCTTTTAAAGACTTTAATGAGAGAGGAATTTGATGAAATATTTTAAATAAAAAAAGCATCTCTAATGAGATGTTTTTTATTTTATAGTTATATCAAAAATTTTATTAATTTGTTCGCATGCCCCAACTCCTATGTGAAAATCATTTGGGAAAATCTTAACATTATTTGGAATATCTAAATTGTTAATTTCAGATAATTTTAGACAAAATAACTTATTGTCTACACCAATCTTAAGATGGTCTTTAAGGATTGTCACTGTTAAAATGTGCTTATCTATTTTTGAAACATTAAAATTGTATGAAGCAAGTTTTATCCATTTGCATATATTGTCATCTAAATATAAGTACCAAATATTTATTCCATTTTCATATAAGACAATTTCAAAATAATTATTCATTCGATAGTTATTAAATTTATCTATGTCAAAATGATTACAAAAAGTAATCATTGGTGCTCCATATTCTTCAAATGACATTGTAGATGAAATAGTTGTTCCATATGTGAATTTTTCTTTTGTAAAAATGTTTATATATTCAAAACCATTAGGAAATGAGTGATTAATTTTATTAGTTATATAATCTTCTTCTTGAGAAAATTTTACGTCTTCATCAAATCTATAAGATTTTGCATAGAAAAAATATGATTCCCAATTATTCTTTGAAAAAGTGATTGTCATTATTTACCTCACAGTAATCGCTATATATAATATTTTACCACATATTCAATTTTTTTAATAACATATTTTAGATAAATGTTATAAATTAGCACTTTAAACTTGACAGTGCTAAAATTTATGATATAATAAATATAGATCATAAATAAAAAGGAGATGTTAATATGAGTGAAATAAGACAATACAAAACTGAATCTAAAAGATTATTAGATTTAATGATTAACTCTATTTATACTAATAAAGAAATATTTCTTAGAGAGTTAATTTCTAATGCATCAGATGCAATAGATAAGTTTCATTATTATCAATTGACTGATGAAAAATTGGAAAAGGGTAGAGATTACCAAATATATCTAGAAATTAATAAAGATGCTAGAACTTTAACAATTACTGATAATGGAATTGGTATGACTAAAGAAGAACTAATTGATAGTTTGGGGACTATTGCAAAAAGTGGTTCTTTAGAATTTATGAAAAAATTAAATGAAAAGAAAACTGAAGAAGAAAAAGTTGAAATAATTGGACAATTTGGAGTTGGTTTCTATTCTAGTTATATGGTTAGTAGTAAAGTGGAAGTATTTACAAAGTCACCATACAGTGAAATGGGATATAAATTTACTTCTAATGGAACTGAAGATTATGAAATAGATGAAATAAGTGGATTAGAAGAAGGTACAAAAATTATTCTTTATATTAGAGATAATACCGAAGATGATAAATATGATGATTTTTTAAATGAATATCGTTTAAAAACATTAGTTAAGAAATATTCTGATTATATTCGTTATCCAATAAAGATGATGGTTACAAAATATGTTCCTAAAAAAGATGCTGATGGCAAAGAAATCGAAACAGAGACTGAAGAAGTAAAAGAAATACAAGTATTAAATTCTATGCTTCCTATTTGGAAGAAAAAGAAAAATGAAGTTACTGATGAAGAGTTAAATGAATTCTATAAGACTAAATACTATGATTACCAAGATCCTTTAACAAATATCTTTATTAATATTGAAGGGGCTGTTAATTATACAGCATTAATATTTATTCCGAAGAAGGCACCATATGATTTGTATTCTGAAAATTATGAAAAAGGTTTACAATTATACTCTAAAGGTGTCTTTATAATGGATAAGTGCAAGGATTTAGTTCCTGATTATTTTAGATTTGTGAAAGGATTAGTAGATTCAAACGATTTATCATTAAATATAAGTCGTGAAATTCTTCAACAAAATGCACTGCTATCAAAAATAGCTACAAACGTTGAGAAAAAGATTACATCAAAACTTGAAAATATGTTAAAGAATGAAAGAGAAAAATATATTGAGTTCTTTGAAAATTATGGTGTGAATTTAAAATATGGAATATATGATAAATATGGTTTAAAGAAAGATTTATTGCAAGATTTAATTCTATTTAAAACTATTAATAGTGATGAATATATTACTTTAAGTGAATATGTAGAAAAAATGCAAGAAGGTCAAGATTCAATATATTATGCATCTGGAAAAACAAAAGAAGCTGTTTTAGCTATGCCTCAACTTGACAGAATAAAATCAAAAGGATATGATGTATTGATCTGTCCTGATGATATTGATGAATTTATGTTACAAGTTATGACTGAATATAAAGAAAAGAAATTTAAATCAGTTAATCAAGGAGAAGCATTAGAACTTGATAAAGAAGAAGAAGAAAAGATTAAGCAAATTTCTGAAGATAAGAAATCAATGCTTGAGAAGTTTAGAGAAATCTTAAAAGAAGAAGTATCAGATGTAGTTATCTCAAGAAGATTAACTGATTCGCCAGTATGTTTGGTTAGTAAAGATGGATTATCATTCGAAATGGAAAAAGTGATGGATAAGATCCCTACAAGTAAAGGGTATAAAGCTGAAAGAGTTCTAGAATTAAATCCAAATCATAAGTTATTTGAAACGCTAGAAAACTTATATGTTGATAATGATGAATCGTTAGCTGATTATGTAACATTGCTTTACGAAGAAGCATTATTAATTGAAGGATTCCCTATAAAAAATCCTGTAGATTTTGCTAGAAGATTAAGCGAATTAATGATAAAATCTTATAAATATTAAAAAATAAAAATGGTCTATATGACAATGTCATTATGACCATTTTTTTATATTAATATAAAGGATGTTTTTCAGTTAAGTCTAAAACTTCTCTCTTGACTCTTGATAAAACCTCTTCATTTTTATAGTTACTTAATGCTTCATCAATTAATTGAGCAATAAATTTCATTTCATACTCTTTCATTCCTCTAGTAGTTACACTTGCGGTACCGATTCTTAAACCACTAGTAATGAATGGTTTCTCATCATCAAATGGAACTGTATTTTTATTACATGTAATATTTACAGAATCAAGAACTTTTTCACAAACTTTACCTGTCAAACCTAAAGATTTCTTTACGTTCACGATTAATAAATGATTTTCAGTTTTATGACCAACTAATGTATAACCAAGGTTTATAAGTTCATCAGCTAAAGCTTTACAATTCTTTACGATTTGTTTTTGATATTCTTTAAATTCAAAAGATAAGGCCTCTTTAAAACATACTGCTTTTGCGGCAATGACATGCATTAGTGGCCCGCCTTGAACTCCAGGGAAAACAGCTTTGTTAATCTTTTTACTTAACTCTTCGTCGTTTGTTAGAATCATTCCACCACGAGGGCCCCTTAATGTTTTATGAGTAGTAGTAGTAACAATATCTGCATAATCAATTGGGTTTGGATGGATACCTGCTGCAACTAGTCCAGCAATGTGAGCCATATCGATCATTAGATATGCACCTACTTTATCGGCAATTTCTTTGTATCGCTTGAAGTTAATAACTAAAGGATATGCGCTAGCCCCCCCAACAATAAGTTTAGGTTTAGTTTCCATTGCAAGTCTTTCAAGCTCATCATAATCAATTTCTTCGGTTTCTTTATTTAAATAGTAAGGGATAAATTTATAATCTATTCCTGAAAAACTTAAAGCACTACCGTGAGTTAAGTGTCCCCCTTGATCTAAAGCCATACCTAATACAACATCACCGTTGTTAAGAATTGCACGATAAGCTGCCATATTAGCTTGAGAACCAGAATGTGGTTGTACATTGACATATTTCGCATTGAATAATTTTTTTGCTCTTTCTATGGCAAGATTTTCAACTTCATCTACATGAACGCATCCACCATAGTATCTTTTACCAGGATAACCTTCAGCGTATTTATTGGTAAGAATTGATCCTTGAGCTTCTAACACAGCATCGGAAACAAAATTTTCAGATGCTATTAGTTCGATGTTTTGCTCTTGACGTTTTTTTTCTTTTTGGATAACCTCAAATAATTCTGAATCAATTTTTTCTAAAGTATTATTATCTCTCATAAAATCACCTCACTAAATAATAACATTATTATATCACTAAATTATTTTAAAATAAACATAATTATAATTATTTTGTAAATAATATTAATGGTGATTAAATGACAAATATAAGAAAGTATATAAATAGTTCAAAAGTTATTAATAATAACTACAAAAAAATATATAAATTTGGTTTTGTAACGGGAATATTCTTGCTAGAAGTGGCCTTATTTTTAATTTTTAGTTTAGTATATTTCTTCAATAAATTAAAATTT
>JAZNJG010000058.1:0-2912 GCA_045577945.1 Bacilli bacterium
CTAAATTGAATCCAAAATACACATTTGATACTTTTGTAGTAGGTAGTAATAATAAATTTGCTCACTCTGCTTCATTGGCCGTTGCTGAATCTCCGGGAATTACATACAACCCATTATTTATTTATGGTGGACCGGGTCTTGGTAAAACGCATTTAATGCAGGCTATCGGTAACTTCATATTAAAAGAATACCCTGAAAAAAAAGTTTTATATGTTAATAGTGAAGACTTTACTAATGAAGTTATTGAATCTGTCCGTTCCGGTAATGCTGCAAAAATGTCAAAACTTAGAGACAAATATAGAACTGTAGATGTTTTGATGGTCGATGATGTTCAATTTATTATAGGTAAAGAAAGTACTCAGGAAGAATTTTTCCATACTTTTAACGTTCTTCATACTGCAGGTAAACAGATTATTCTTTCATCCGATAAACCTCCAAAAGATATGGAAACTTTGGATGAACGTTTCCGTTCCAGATTTGAATGGGGATTAATAGCAGATATTCAAGCTCCTGATTATGAAACACGTATGGCCATTTTGCGTAAAAATGCAGAAACCTACGAAAAGAAAATTGATGATGAAGTCATTAACTATATTGCTACCAATGTAAAATCTAATATCCGTGAATTGGAAGGAGCTTTAAGAAAGGTTATTGCAGCATCCAGACTCAATAATACCGAATTAAATCTTCAATTAGCAGAAGAAAACTTAAAAGATATTATTAATCCGGAAGCTCCCAAAGAAATAACACCTTCTTTCATTATTAAGGTAGTAGCAGATCATTTTGGTATTTTACCTGATGATATTATTTCTAAGAAAAGAAATGCTGAATTTGTAATACCGAGACAAATTTGTATGTATATGATCAGAGAGTTTACAGCAACTTCTTTAGAATCCACAGCAAAGCTCTTAAATAAGAAAGATCATACAACAGTTATCCACGGAATCAACAAAATTAAAGATGAAATGGATAAGAACAGTGAAGTAAAAAATAAAGTAGAAATTATTAAAAAGAAAATTAGTGTATAACTTCTCATTTTTCCACAAAAAAAATTTATAAATTCACATAGTTATACATAGTAATTTTCCTTGAAAAATGCTATAATATATAAGGTTATGAACATATCCACAACCATTATTATTAATACGTTTAAAATTAATATTTTTATATAACATCGCGTGCATAAAAAGGCACTGTATTTTTTGGAAGGGAGTTATACACATTATGAAACTTGTTTGTAAAAAAGCTAATCTTTTAAACGGAGTTCAAATCGTTAGTAAGGCAGTTCCCGGTAAAACTACCATGCCTATCTTAGAATGTATTTTAATTGATGCTTCCAAAGGAGAAATTAAATTAACAGCTAATGATATGGAACTTGGTATTGAGACAATCATCGAAGGTGATATTGTTGAAAAAGGTATTATTGCTTTAGATGCCAAAATCTTTTTAGAGATTGTACGTAAACTTCCTGACAATATGATTACCATTGAGACAGATGATAATCTTAATACAGTTATTACTTGTGAAAAAGCTAAATTTAATATTGTTGGTAAGAGCGGAGATGATTTTTCTTATCTTCCTGAAATTGAGAAAAGTACAAATGTAGTGATTAGTCAGTTTACTTTGAAAGAAGTCATCAGACAAACTATTTTCTCTATTGCTGACAATGAAAATAATAAATTAATGACCGGTGAGTTATTTGAAATCAAAGATAATAACTTAAAGGTTGTTTCTTTGGATGGTCATCGTATTTCTCTTAGAAATATAGAGTTAAAAGACAGTTATGATCCCATTAAGGTAGTTGTACCTGGTAAAACATTAAATGAAATCAGTAAGATTTTAAGTGGTGAAGCTGATAAAGATGTGACTATCTATTTTACAGATAAACACATTTTATTTGAGTTTGACCAGACTGTTGTATTGTCCAGATTGATTGAAGGAGAATATTTCAAGATTGATCAGATGCTTTCCACAGATTATGAGACAAAAATGAGCATCAATAAGAGAGAGTTTTTAAGTTGTATAGATAGAGCGACTCTTTTGGTGAAAGAAGGAGATAAAAAACCTATCATCATGAATGTAACAGATGGTGATATGGAGTTAAAAATCAATTCTACCATCGGATCCATGAATGAAAATATCGATATTTCCAAAGAAGGCAAAGATATTATGATTGGATTTAATCCTAAATTTTTAATTGATGCTTTAAAAGTAATTGACGATGAAGAAATTGATATTTTTATGGTAAATCCCAAAGCTCCTTGTATCATCAGGGATGAATTTAACAATTATTTATATCTGATTCTTCCTGTTAATTTTACAGTATCGAACTAATAAAAAGGGATTTTTAAATTATGGTATATAAAATCAAATTAAGGGAAGACTATATCAAATTGGGACAGGCATTAAAAGCAGCCGGATTGGTGGAATCGGGTGTAGATGCTAAAATGGCTGTTTTAGATGGTCTTGTTTTGGTAAATGGTGAGCCGGAATACCAAAGAGGTAAAAAATTGGTTGACGGAGATATTGTTTCTTTTGAGGGAGAAACAATTATGATTGAAAAATAATTTTAGCATAATAGTAGTACATAGGTAAAAATCGTGATTATAAAATCATTAGAACTGGAAAATTTCAGAAATTATGGTTCTCTTCATTTAAATTTTGATGAAGGAACCAATATCTTATATGGGGATAATGCTCAGGGCAAGACAAATGTGTTGGAAGCAATTTATGTTTCTGCTACAACGAAGTCCCATAAAGGTAGTAAAGACAAAGAAATTATCAATTTTGATAAAGAAGAAGCACATATCAGGACATTTCTTTCTAAAGGTGATATGGATTATCGTGTCGATATGCACCTTCGTAAAAGTAAATCCAAAGGAATTGCTATTAATGGCCAGAAGTTGAAAAAA
>JAZNJG010000059.1:0-7401 GCA_045577945.1 Bacilli bacterium
TTTGCCAAGGTTTTGAGTTACTATATGAAGATTTATATGCTTTAAGTTTTTTCTCGTCTTCTAGGAGCTCTAATGAGCTTGCATAAGCTTCACAGAAATCCTTTTGTTGTTTTACTTTAGGTACTTCAAAATCAAGAATAATATAATCTTTCCAGAATTCATCTGGTTGAAGTATATATTCATGAATCATTGTACCTTTATCTAAGAAAGAAGCTTCAAGTCTGACTCCTCCGCCATTCTTGTAGTCTTTCAATGATTTTGGACCATACTTAAGAAAATACCCGATATCCGAATTCGAATACCGGGTCATATCTTCATAGTATGGAATATCAACATTCATCGTTTTCATTGTTTAAAACATATTGTTTAAAACCTTTTAATGATTCTACATTGGTTAATGCGGTTTGTAATTGCATATAACCCCAAAATGCTTCATCAAAATTTTCTTCAGATAATTTTTTAAAGATACGATCATTTATATCTTTGATATGATCAATATATGCAATATCTTTCGATTCATACCAACTATTGAACTTTCTTTTAAAGAAAACAAATTCAATTTTTTCTTTTATTGTATTATATACTTTTTGTAGTAAGCTCATAAATCAATTTGTAAAATCAGTAATTATCGAAGATTCTGTCCAAGGAATTGTATCCTCTAAAACAGGCCAATCTTCTTGTTCTTCAAGATATTTATTAAACAAATCAAATATCTTTTTGTTATGATCTTGAATAATGTTGGATTCAGGACAAAGGAATAGTTTATCTTTCATAAAGAATTCCATTATCTCTGTAACAATTTCTTTTTTAGTCATAGTATTTAGATTTATGCTGCACAACAAACTTTACAATTATCTAAATCGTTAAAATCAAAATCATCATCATATGGATCTTCTACGAAATCAAGACTATCTTCTAAATATTCTTTAGCTGAAGGAGTATCACTTGCAATTGTTTCTTCACAAGGAATTGCATCTGTTGTAATTTGTTTAGGTTGATTAGTATCAATGTTCATTACACTGATAATTTCATCTAAACTTACATCTTCGTCTTCTAACATTTTTACTTCATTTAAGAATGATACTATGTTATCCATTGATAACAATTTAATGTTATTTCGACAATATTCAGATACTTCTTTAGCATTTTTAATACCAAGATCTGCAATAATTGGATCTAGGAATTCAAGATTGTCTTCAGGTGTATACTTACGTAGGTAACGAATACGAGAACATCTGTCTTGTAAGTATTCACTTACTTTAGAAAGATTGTTGCACGTCATAATTACTAACTTTTTTGAAGTCTTTTGGATACCGTCTAAGAAATCCAACATCTTGTCGGTATCGAAAGATTTATCGACTTCATCAAATAAAATACATACAGATGATTTAATTTGTTTAAAGAATTTAATCAAACGATTTTCAGGGTAAATAGGATCTACTACAATGATTGGTAAATTACTGTCTTTGGCCAATACTTTTGCACAAACAGTTTTACCCGTACCTTTTACTCCTGCCAACATTACACCTGTTGTATTTGTAAACGAATTATTAAAGTAGGTTAATACACGTTTCTTAAAAAAGTCATCTCGTTTAGAAGTATATAATTTTCCCGGAAAATTTAAATCTCCATTTTCTTTAAATATATCTTCTCCAGAGAAACGATCATAACTAAGATCATACACTTTACCAGGAATCAAATCATAATCTGCTCCTTCTGGTTTAATAATTAAACGATCACCTATCTTAATAAATTCTGAATTCTTTGACATAATCTGTTAATTTTTAATGGTTTTTAATTCGTCGATCATTGCATCGACTTCCTTTTGTGTATGTACTAAGTAAAATCGATAATTTGGTAAAAATCGATTCATATAGTATTTAAATAGTTTTTCTCTTAAAGGCCACGCTTCATTAGGGAATCCTTTACATTCTATAATGAATCTGTGACCTACAAAGTCTGGTAAATAAGTAATGGCACGAATCTTTTTACCAGAAAATTCAAAAGCTGGAAGAAGTTCATATCTATACTGTTCATATTCAGTAAAAATATTAGCTTCTTTCAGTTTTTTGTATGTATACATTTCTAACTTAGATCTAAATTTGATTCCATCAAATTCAATCTTCGTTGCGTTCCGTACTTTCTTGTTCTAACTTTTCTTTTTCATCATAATCGAATTTTAAATCATTTAATTTTGCTTCGATTAATCGATTTATTACAATTCCAGCATTAGTATAAAAACATACACAATCCCATTTTATTTTAATTTGCTGGTATTTAAAACCTGGAATATGTGTTAATGTTTGTTCAAACACTTCATCTAAGAAATTAATAATGTTTGGAATTTCTAAATCTAACCCGTAATGTCCTTTTTCAAGGAAGTTTTCATACTTTTTGTTGAATTCTGAGGCTGTCATATAACCAATTTTTAATATTTTCAAACCCATTTTTAGCTATAGCATCTGAGATATCTTTAGCTTTCCACTTCTTATGTACTAAAATTGGTTCTAAGCCTGTTTTAAGGCTTATTTTACGGAGATTTTTTACACCACTAATGTCTCTATCAAAACAAATTAAAACTCGCTTAAAACGCTTTAAAATGTCGTCTAAGACTGTTTGTGGTATCCAAGTTGATTCTGAACTTGGTGAAATGGCTGGAATACCCATTTCATAAAGACACATTACGTCTTTTAATGACTTGGTTATAATACATATGTCACCTTTTTTAGGTAATTGTTCATAACCTTGTACATCATATTCTGTTAAGTTGTTTCTCCATTTAGTATATTTGTCACCTAATGGACGATATATTTTAAAATTGTTATACACTTTATATGCAAACATTGGATTCTCTGGTTTATATATACCTTTTACTACTCCATTACATAGATAATATTTAATACTATCTACATTATATTTTTTTAAAGTTTTAGTAGATATATGGAACTGAGACCAGTAATTGATGTCTGTTTCTGTCATTTTTTGTCTGACGACACCAATTACTGTCTCTGTGGACGGTATATATTGCTTAGAGCTATCGAGAACGGTATCATTAGTAATGTTTAATTTACTTACTATGTCCTGTAATATATCATTATAATTTGTTTTACCAGTATATAACTGAACAAATTTAATAACATTACCACATTCACCGGTGCCATGGTCTTTAAAAAGTAATTGTTTTGTACGTTTTGAATAAAATATTCCAAATGAAGGATTTTTATCCTTTCTAAATGGACTATTATATATCATACCTACTTTAAATTGACCAATGTATTTTGCATATATATCATATTCTGTTACTTTAGATAATATCCATTCTAATGTGACTGGATTAGCTAATTCTTTTGCTTTATCTTTGGAATACATATGCAATAGTTTTAATTTGTTACTGATACGAGAATCGAACTCGCCTATCCGAAGATTATAAGAAATAATGTTTACCCATGCAGGTTCCACCTTCTTCACTAAATAACAGTGATTTATAAAATAAATATATTATTCTCCCTTTTATTTTCTTATAAATTTTCTTAAATTGATAGTTCCGTGTAATTCAAGTTAAATTATTGCTGGACGTCCAGGGTAGTCCAGTGGAATTATATTATATATAATTCATTTTTATCTACCCTTGTTTAATAATTTATTAAATGAATTTATCAGTAATCCAAAACTATTCTTTATCGAATAGTTTTAATATTCTTTTTATAGTTTTTTCTCCATCTTCTTCAGTCAATGCTTCGCCTGTCTGAATATAAATATCAGATGTTGTTTCTTCGAATTCTGGACGATAAGTATGACCATATCCATAACTCATTTGAAATTTTGCATTCCAAAATTTAAACATCCAATATCTAAAAAACCATGGAGAAATTGCGGTTAATATTTTACCTTTAATCAAAGGTTCATCAAATTGTTTAATAACAACTTCTACATCTAAATGATCTACTTCTTCATGAGTACCTTCTTTAATAAGATATCCTGGAGATTCATTTGATGCATAAGCTGATACTTGAATTCGATAACCCTGTGATTCAAGTAAATCTATTATTCGCATTGCGGTATATGCTCTACATAATAAATTTTTTGCACTACACCAACAATTTTCACAGATGGAAATGTGTAATTTAACAAATTTACCATTTCCTTCTCCGTAAACGGGAGTACGTCGTTTAAGACAGGGCATTCCTTCTAAGTACCGATCAAAATTTAGATCATCTCCATCATTTTCATCATATTTATACTTATGTTTTCTGCCTCCAAGAAATAGTGGTTTTTCTATTTCTTTTAATTTGTCTAAACCTTTTGTATAACTCCATTTGTATTTATGTATATCTTCATTAGATAATCCTCTGAAGTCTTTACATTCTTCAGTATTTAAATGATATACTTCTTCAGGATTACCCCCTTCAATATGATCACATTCATTATAGAATTCTTCTAATGTAGGTATATTTATTTTCAAATCAAGTCCCATACTATGCTGCATTTAAAATAGATTCTATATAACTAGTATCTTTTGTTTTATTAAAATAACTTTTAACTATTTGCTTTTCTGTATCAGACCAATTGATAATTAGTAGGTTTTTCCAATCAGAAATTCCTGCTTTTTTCATCTTTTGACCTGCTTGAATCATACGAGTTGATGCAATTCTACGAAGTGTGTTGATTTTAATAATATTACGTAATCCACGTACATAACCAACTATTTCAGCATCATATTGTGATTCGTATTCTTCAGAATAATTTACTTCAATAATTGCTCCAATAAATCGGTCAATTGTTGAAGCATCTAATTGGTTATTTGCAACATATTGACGGTCTGCACCATTACCAAATGTATTAGATGTAGCAACAATAATACATTCTGGATGACGATGTACCGTTCCAGTGGTTGTTTCAATTTCGTCATTGGCCAATGCCGCATTAATTACTTGTGCAACAGATGGATCCAATGCTGTCATTTCATCAATTAATATTATTGATTTTTGTGCATAAAATTCTGCGAATTTTGTTGCTTCACGAGTTGGATATTTATATCCAGTAAACTCGGTGGCAGAAGTACCAATACCACAAGAAATACACAAATAAGGCATACCTAATTCTTTTGCTGTATTACGAACAATAGTTGATTTTCCACATCCTGCTGGACCTACCATCCAGATGTTGTTCATACCCGCTTTAATTAGATTATGTAGTTTGGTTTCTGGATTAAGCGTTGCAAATTTATATTGAATTCTCTTCAATGCTTTTTCCTCTTCAAACTTTTGTTTTTCTTTTTTAGCATTTTCTTTACGTTCTTTATCGTTTCCAAACATTTCCAATGCTTTTTGTTCAATTTGTTTTTTCTTTTCTTCAGATTTTGGTTTACAAATTTTAATTGCCCCACTACATACATTAAAAATTTGTTTTGCAAAGTTTTTTAATGTAAATTCTTTAGATGTTCCCTTTTTACCTTTGGTTTCTGCGGAACATACTAAGAATATTCCTTGTTGTGTTACACTTTTAGATTTACTTCCTTTGGTTTTAATGCTACCATAAAAAGTATCTCCAGGTTGTAAATCACGTGGATCAATATCTGTTTGTAAAGAAAAATCTTGGTGTTTAGTACATTCTTCAGCACTTTGTCCTTGTTCAAGTTTTGTTGACGATGTACTGTCTACGCTAGTGCTTTTTGCAGCTGATTCAATATTTTCAGCTTTCTTTATATCTTTGATTATTTCCATTTCTACCATGATTGTATTATTTATTGATTATAAAATGAAAGGGTGTATAATTAAATACACCCTTTATTATATGTTAGAATGGCAAATCGTCTGTTTTATTTTCAAAAGCAGCTGTTGCTACTTCTGGAGTAGTAAACGGATTGTCATTCTTTACTTCTTTATCTGCTGTTACAGGACGTACAATTACGTCTTTAGCGTTGATTTGAACTTTGTAAGATGCACCATCTACCAATGTCATTGGTTCAATAAATGCATCATCTACTGCTGTAGGCAATGTAGTATAACCATCTTTGTTATATACAAGTTTCAAACGAAGTTTCTTTGTTTTATCTGCTGCATTTAACATCATTGCAATATAATTTGCAAATGACATAAAATCTTCACCTTCAAAGTTGATTTGTTCATCTGTATAGAAACACAACAAAATCTGAAGCATTTTCTTATACTGACGAGCTTGGTTTCTTTCCAAATCAGATTTGTCCTTCATCCAAGGAGCCATTTTTGGTTCCCATTCTGTATGAACTGCTGTTTGACCTTGTTCATTGACAAAAGTAATATCAAACATCTTATTTCCATTTGGAGAAACTTTTACTTCAACCTTATCTAAGGTTACATTTTCGTTAATGCCAGCAGGCATATACTTTGACTTAAAATCACTTACTTCCTGTGCAGCTTTCTTACTATATCCCATAATTCACGTGTTTTAATTATTGTTCCGGTAAATAAATTCTTTCTGGATAAAATGTTAAATTCTGAGCTTCATCAGATTCTCCAACAACTATATCCACATTTCTTAAATGTTTTGGTCTTGCTCCACCAATATCTCTATTGATGTTTTTACCAAATGATGCAATTGTTTGGTTATCTTTACGATAAATTAGACCAATCGCATCAGCTTTCTGTAAAACTATTCGTGCAAGTTTTCCACTTAAATCAATGGCGTTCTCTGTCATTTCCATTCCTTCTACATCTACCATTTTGTCTTTACAATGACAAATCATAATAAGATGTGGAGTTAATTCAAGAAATGTTTTCCACAATTTTTCAAATGCCTCTCTTAGGTATTTATATCCTGCACCACTTGGTAACTTTAAAACACTGTCACTATATAGTTTTCCAGTTGTTTTATTCATTGCCATTGGTGTTTGTTGATACAACTTTAATGCGTATTCTTCAGCAATATCTTCTAAAACAGTACCACTATCTATAGTAATATAGTCATATGGCATTTTACCAGTTTTATTAATTTCTTCACGAATAGCATTTGCTATTTCAGCTAAATCGGCTACGTTTTTAGCCTTTACTGACATGGCTTCAATATAATCTGTACCTGATTCAAGATCAATTATTAAATTGTTTGGAATGGAAGCTACAAACGATGTTTTACCATGTTTGGGCTTTCCATAGAGAACTAAGAATTTAGCATTGTCTGCCTTTGGAACATGTTTTTCTTTTGGTAGTACTAACATAATATAAAGTTAATACTTTACCTATATGAACTGAGATTCTTTGCTATTTATCTGAGATTACTTCACGTTCAGTAAAGTTAATTATTCAAAGTTATTAATAATTTCTGTTTTACTAACATTAACAATAATGTTAATGATATTATTCTTTTTCTCTTCCTTGAATCGATTCAACATTGAATACGGGTTATTCATAGGAATGATTGTATTAC
>JAZNJG010000060.1:0-2593 GCA_045577945.1 Bacilli bacterium
AATTAATATTTAATAAATATTTTTTTAATTATAACTTTTAATAAATAAAAAAGCAAGAAATTTGTAAATATTTCTAAAAATATAAAAAAACTTTTAGGAAAAAGCAACAAGATAGCTTCTATAAAATACATCTAAATTATGTAGTTTTATCATCTATTAAAAACACAAGAGATGTTAAAAAAATTTTACAGAGTTTTAAAAAGTTACTTTAGAAAATCCAAAGTAACTCTTTATTTATTATTTAATTTTTAAAATATATTTATCATCATATTCTTCTAATATTTCATAATCACCAAATACAACCGTAACAATGCTAAATAAATGTTTTGGTATTGTAACTTTTTCTAACTTACATCCCAAAAATGCATGAGGAGCAATATTCTTTACTTTATTAGGTATTACTATTTCTTTTAAAGATACACAATTTTCAAAAACCAATTCTTCTAATTCTATAAGATCTTCTGATAATTTAACTTTAGTTAAACATTGACAATCTTTAAATGTACTCTTTTCTATTGATTTTACACTATTTGGAATATCTATATTTGTTAAACTTGTACAGCCCCAAAATGCGCTCTCTCCTATTTTTGTGACACTATTTGGAATATCTATATTTGTTAAACTTGTACAGCCCCAAAATGCGCTCTCTCCTATTTTTGTGACACTATTTGGAATATCTATATTTGTTAAACTTGTACAACCTGAAAATGCACTAAATTCTATTTTTTTTACACTATTTGGAATATCTATATTTGTTAAACTTGTACAATCTTCGAATGCATACCATCCTAATTCGGTAACACTATTTGGAATAATTACATTAGTTAAACTTGTGCAACCTGAAAATGCACTCCCTCCTATTTTTGTGACACTATTTGGTATTTTTATATTTGTTAAACTTGTACAACCTCTAAAAGATCCCCATTCTATTTCTGTAACACTATCTGGAATTGTTATATTTGTTAAACTTGTACAACCTGAAAATGCACTATATTCTATTTTTTTTACACTATTTGGGATATCTATAATTTTTAAACTGTTAAACTCTTTAAAAGTTTCTTTTTCAATTATCTCAATCCCATCTGTTATGTAAACCTCTTCAATTTTAGAAATGTTATTTGCACATATAATATTTATTATGGATTTTCTTGTAACAACTTTATCAATATTTTCTTTACTTAGATTTAGCACCTTCATAATTTTTTGTGAATAAATATGTTTTTTGATAAACTTCCTAGTTTTACTATTTAATTTTACACATGAGGTAAAGGAGTTTTCCATAATCCTACATTCTTTATTTTCAAAAAAAACATTTTTCAAACTTGTGCAACCCTCAAATGCACTCCCTCCTATTTCAGTTACACTATCTGGTATTACTATACTTGTTAAACTTGTACAACCTATAAAAGATTTCCATTTTATTTCTGTAACACTATTTGGAATACTTATATTTGTTAAACTTGTACAACCAAAAAATGCACCATCACCTATTTTTGTGACACTATCTGGAATTGTTATATTTGTTAAACTTGTACAACCTATAAAAGCACCATCACCTATTATTGTGACACTATCTGGAATTGTTATATTTGTTAAACTTGCACAACCCCCAAATGCCCAACTTCCTATATTTGTAAGACTATCTGGAATTGTTATATTTGTTAAACTTGTACAACCCCTAAATGCACCATCACCTATTTTTGTAACACTTTCTGGAATTACTATACTTGTTAAACTTGTACAATCCTCAAATGCGCTCCATCCTATTTCTTTAACACTATCTGGAATATTAATTTCTGTTAAGCTTGTACATCCAAAAAATGCATAATTTCCTATTTCTGTAACACTATCTGGTATTACTATACTTGTTAAACTTGTACAACCTCTAAAAGCACCATTACCTATTTTTGTGACACTATCTGGAATTGTTATATTTGTTAAACTAGCACAATCATAAAATGCATATTCTCCTATACTTGTTACAATTTCTGGTATTACTATATTTGTTAAACTTGTACAGCCCCTAAATGTACTATCACATATTATTGTAACACTTTCTGGTATTACTATACTTGTTAAACTTGTACAACCCTCAAATGCTCTCTCTCCTATCTCTATTACACCATTAGGAAGCGTAACAGTCATTAGATTTTTACATTTATAAAAGGCACTATCATATATTTTCTTTAAACTATTTGGCAAAATAATATGTTCTAATCCTATGCATTCTTTAAATGTATGCCATCCTAGTTCTGTAACACTATTTGGAATGCATACATTTGTTAAACTAGTTAAGTCTTTAAATGTATTATCTAATTCTTCAATATTACCATATAAATATACTTCATATAGATTATTTGATAAATATAACTTAGTACTACTATCTAATACTTTTATTTTATCATTTATAAATAATGAGAATTTATGAGTATTCTCTCCTAAATATGCAAATATATATTCAACTAGTTTAGTTACTTCATTACTTAATATTAATACTGATAATGATAGTAACTAGTTATTTATTTCTAATGTTTCATTACTACTTAAATAACATATTCCTGTTATATCTTTTATGTTATTTGTATTTATATTA
>JAZNJG010000061.1:0-2961 GCA_045577945.1 Bacilli bacterium
ATTAAAAATCATAATATGTGGAGGTTATATGAAGTTTAATTCGCTAATACCAGAGTTATCAGTAACTGATATAGAAAAATCAAAAAGGTTTTATATAGATATATTAGGATTTAAAATAGAATACGAACGAGAAGAAAACAAATTTATATTTATTTCATTAGATAATTGTCAGTTAATGCTTGAACAAATCAACGATAATTGGAATGTTGGGGAAATGGCGTATCCTTTTGGAAGAGGTATTAATTTAGAGATGACGGTATCAGACGTTAGTTCACTATATCACCGAGTACTTGAAAATAAGATGCCTATCTTTAGAGAATTGATCATAAATGAATATAGAGTAAATGATTCAGTAATTATTCAAAAGGAATTTTTGATTCAAGATCCTGATGGATATTTATTAAGGTTTGTTGAGTAATGTATATTATAAAGATTTTAAATTTAAAGTTTAGAAATTATTTACAATTTATTCTAAAAATGTTATAATATATATAGGTGGCAACGATTTCGCTTGTCACACGTACCTTAAGTGGTATATAGCTAACAATAACATCTTGTTAGTTGTAAGTTAGTACTCTTATAAGTTTTATTATTTTAATAATAAATCTACTAACTTTGCTAGTATCAATTTGTCGATACTAGCTTTTTTATTTTATATAAAAATTTTATAGGATAATAATATAAATGCATTTTATTATAAAAAAGTAGACAGTTATTTAGTAATATGTCTACTTTTTATAATTGTTATGATTTTATTATTGTCTGTTATAAATTTAAGAATATAAAAATAAAATATTTAAATTTTTATTGTGTGAATTATAGAAAAGATATATACTAAATATATAATTTAAACTACAAAAATCAAAAAAACTTTTAAAATACTATTTAAAATTAATAATATAAATATTTATTATAAAGTATATAATAAAAAGTCCCAACAACGGGACAAAAAATAGTTTTGCATAAGCTTATTTGCACTTTGATATGCTAAATCTAAATATATTATAACAAAATAAATATATAAATGTCAATAGGAGGGAATAAAAATGGTAGAAAAATATTCATTAGGATTAGATATAGGAACAAATTCAATAGGATGGGCTGTAGTAGATGAAAAAAATGAAATAGTAAAGAAGGATAACTTTGCACTATGGGGAGTAAGAATGTTTGATTCATCAAAAGATGCATCAGAAAAAAGAGGATTTCGTAATTTAAGAAGACGTTATCAAAGAAGAAAGCAAAGACTAATTTTGCTTAGAAGTATTTTTGAAGATGAAATTAATAAGGTAGATGCTACTTTCTTCAGAAGATTAGAAGATTCATTTTATCATGAGGAAGATAAAGAATTTAAAAACCATTATAATCTATTTAATGATTCCTATACTGATAAAGACTTTTATAAAGCATTTCCAACAATCTATCACTTAAGAAATCATTTACTAGAATCAAATAAAAAAGAAGATATAAGATTTATCTATTTAGCTTGTCATCATATGATTAAATATAGAGGCAATTTTTTATATCCTGGAAATAGATTCGAAAAAAACGATAAAGACAAAATCATTGATAAACTTAAAATATTGAATATTGTATTGGCTAAATATAAAGAACAATATGAAGATGATGAGGACTATTTTGAAGAAATAGAAATAAATAATGATCAGTTTGTTGATGAATTAGGAAATATACTTAATGGTAAGTATTATAAAGATGAAAAGAAAACAAGATTATTAAAACTATTCCAAGTATCTAAAAAATCTTTAGTAGGAGAGTTGATTATACCATTACTATCTGGTGGTAAAGTAAACTTAAGTAAATTATATTTTACTAAAGAAAATAGATATGAAAAAATGGAAATAAGTGTTTTAGACGAGAAGTATGATGATATTTTAATGGAAGCTGTAAAAACAATTAAAGAATTATCAGCATTAATGGAGCAATTACCAATAATAAAAGAAATAACAGATTATTTTTATCTTTTGAGGACGCTTGGAGATAATACGTATTTGTGTCAAGCAATGGTAAATATATATAATGAACACAAGGAAGATTTAAGTAGATTGAAGAAGTTTATAAAGAATTACTTGAATTCTAGTTATGATGAATGTTTTAAAGAAGTTAAAGATAAATTATATAATTATCCAAGCTATATAGGAATGGCCACTTCAAAAAAAGGTAATAAGTTGTTAAGATTTAAACATTGTAAAAAAGAAGAGTTTTATAGTTATTTAAAATCTTTAATAAATAAGGTAACTGATGAAAACGCCGAAAAAGAAAAAACTTATTTTATAGAAAAGATTGAACAAGGTAAATTCTTGCAAAGACAAAATTCCAATCAAAATGGTTCATTTCCAATGCAACTAAATTTACAAGAACTAGAAGATATATTATATAAACAAGCACAATTTTATCAGTTTTTAAATGCAAAAGATGATAAAGATATAGATAATATTACTAAGATTATTAGCATCTTTAAATACAAATTACCTTATTATGTAGGTCCCCTAAATAAAAAATCTCAATATTCATGGGTGGTTCGAACTGATGAAAGGATTTACCCATGGAATTTTGACTCAGGAATAATTGATTTTGATGAAACCGCAAAAGAATTTATTTTAAGAATGCAAAATAAGTGTACTTATTTAAAAGGTGATAATGATTACGGTTTACCAAAAAAGTCTATACTATATTCAGAATACATGTGTTTACAATACTTAAATAAATTGAATATCAATGGTTCTTTAATTGATAATCAATTAAAAATAGATCTATATAAAAATGTATTTTTGAAAGTTAATAAACCAACTAAAAATACAATAATTAAGTATTTGGAGAAAATAGGTTATAAAGATATAATAGAAATACCTGAAGTTACCTGTGATATGTCTTCTTATATAAAGTTTAAAGAGTTATATGGTAATAATTTTGATCAAAAAATTGAAGAAATTGAACAAATTATAT